>NZ_JBGCBZ010000038.1:0-43094 GCF_041262585.1 Planotetraspora sp. GP83
CAGCCCCGCCAGACCGACGGCCATGGACACGTCCGGCACCCCGTTACCGACTGGGGCATCCCACCGCGCGACGCGGGCGTGACCCCCGACGCGGGACGCGGCCGTGACAGCGGAACGAGCACGCCGCCGCACGACCACCCAGGCGAGAGGCACCAGCCCCGCCAGACCGACGGCCATGGACACGTCCGGCACCCCGTTACCGACTGGGGCATCCCACCGCGCGACGCGGGCGTGACCCCCGACGCGGGGCGCGGCCGTGACAGCGGGACGACCTCCCACGGCAGGGAAGGCGGCACGACCGGGGCGCGACCTCCGTCGCAGCTGCGGAGCCTGGACGACGCCAACGGGGATCCCGTGCCCAATCCGTACGAGCGGATCGAGCGGCAGCAGAACCACGAAAACGGGGCGCAGAAGACGACGGCCGAGCAGTCCAGAACGGACTTTCACAAGGAGCTGGCGGGGTCGGGACAGCAGGGTCACCGGTCCCACGGCGACACACACTCCCCCTCTCGTACGGACTTCAGCTCCTCGCTCAGCGGGTCGGCGGACAAGTCGCCGGCGTCGGACCACAAGCCGGGCTCGGATTCCGGAGGGCACCGATGAGCGGCAAATCCGGGGACCTGAACGAGCTGCGCGACATCATCCGCCAGGCCCAGACGGACAACACTCCGTACCCGGACCATCCGGCGCGCCGGATCACGGTCGGGCGGGATGGCACCATCTACCGTGGCGACCAGGCGGGCGACGAGCCAGTCTCCCGCGTCCATCATGGAACGTTCGCGGCCGATCACCGGCTCCTGGCCGACCGTCGGTTCGCGCGGGCGAGGATGCCGGAGGGCACCGTCTACATCGACGAGCCCGACGTGCGCGGCTGGGCGTACTCGATCACCACGGAGCTCAACGAGCGCTACACGCTGTTCGCGTTCTTCGACGGCCGCGAGTACCGCGTCAAGCTGGTCGAGCCCGCGTTGGAGCAACTCGTCCGCGAGAACGTGATCAGCGCGCACGACGGGCACCTGTACCCGGACGGGACGATCTGCCTCTCCGACACGCCGGGGGCCGGGCAGCCGTCCCTCGAGGAGGCGTACGCCAAGTCGGTGCTGTGGGCGCTCGGGATGGGGTTCGTGCGCAACGGCTATCCGTTCCCGTTCTCGGCCGAGGGGCGGTGAGCCTGCCGTGATGCGGGTCAGGGTCACCGACCAGGCGCTCGCCGCGATCGTCGGGCAGATCGGCGGTGTCGTCCCCGAGGCGGGCGGCGCGCTGCTCGGCCCGCCGGGAAGCGACCTGGTCACCGGGCTGGTCCTGGACCAGGAGGCGGCCGTCACCGGCGTGCGCTACCGCACCAGCGGCTGGCTCATCGACCGCATGGAGGCGATCCAGCGCGAAGGAACGGTCCGGTTCAAGGGCATCGTGCACTCCCACCCGAGCACGCTGCCCGAGCCCTCGGCGCAGGACCGCCACGAGTACGCCAGGTCCCTCGGCATCAACCCGCACCTGGGCAGGTTCGTCGCGCCGATCGTGACCCACGAGCTCCCCGGAACCCCGCCGCCCGCCGCGCACGAACTGTCCGTGGACGGCGTACGCGTGTCGTGGTTCTGCGCGGTGGCCGCCGCCGACCGGGTCGAGGTGCTGCCGATGCACCCGATCGTGCTGCCGGTCGCCGCGTCGCTGGAACGCGCCGGAGCCAGAGATCTGGGTGAGCCCGAGGTTCTGACCGTGGACGGCGTGCCGCTGCTCGCCGTACGGGCGGCGTTCGAGGGGCTGCCGTCGGTGCGCGCGGTGCTGTTCGGCGTGGACTTCCCGGCGGTCCCGCCGGTTCTGGTGTCGCATGGCTCGCCCGTCGCGCTCACCTGGGACCCGGCGACGCCGCCAGAGGACCGGCTGGCCCGCGCGGTCGCCACAGCGGCGCGGGCGGCCCACCGCCCCTCCTCGGTGGGCGCGCGGCTGCGCGCGGCGCCCGGCGCGGCCGTCGGCGTCCTGACCCGGCGGGGACCCACGCGCGGCGTGGCGACGGGGCTGTTCGCGCGCAGCGCGGGTCTGCTGGCCCCCGACCTGGCCGATCGGCACGTGGTCGTGGCCGGGGCGGGTTCCGTGGGCGGGTACGTCGCCGAGTGCCTGGCCAGATCGGGGGTCGGCGGGCTCACCTTGCTCGATCCGGAGCTCGTGGCCCCGGAGAACCTCGGGCGCAGCCCCTACACGGCCAGAGATGTGGGGCGACCGAAGGTGACCGCGCTTGCCAGTCGGCTTGCCGCCATAAATCCGGAAATAGTGGTGCGGCGGGCGCGGGCGACCGTGCACGAGCTCGATCCACACGCCCTGGCCGGAACGCTGCGCTCCGCCGACCTGCTCGTCGCCGCCACCGACGACGCCCGCGCTCAGCGCCGCCTGGACCATCTCGCGTACTGGACCGGCGTCCCGGCCCTCTTCCCCGGCCTCTACCGCGCCGCCGCCGGGGGCGAGGTCATCATGACCTACCCCGGGGCCGCCTGCTGGGGCTGCGCCACCGCGGGGATCCGCGGGCTGTCCACCGACACGGCCCTCATCCAGCCCACCGACTACGGGACCGGCCGCCTCGTCGCCGCGCCCGGCCTGATCGTCGATATCCAGTATGTCTCCGCCGCCGCCACCAAGATTGCCCTGGCGTTGCTGCACGCCGCCAGAGGGCCCGATGGGCAGCCCGACGGTCCTGTTGGTCCCGGGCCCGAGCCGGACGCCGGCCCGGCCGTCGAAGCGCGGATCACGGGGTTCCTGGACGGGCCACGAGAACGCGGGCAGACCTATGTCGCGTTCGGCACCGAGCCGGGCTACTGGCTGTTCGGGCACGTGCTGCGCGACGCCCCGGGGCAGCACGCCTTCCAGAGCGTCTGGATGGCCGTGGACCGGCAGCCCGGCTGCCCGGTGTGCGGACCTGACGACGCGCGAACCGATCCACTGGCCGGACCCGGCCAGGTCGTGTCCTCCGGTCGCCTGCGCCAACTCGTCGCGAGAGGCGGCCGGACATGACGGCGGCCCGCGACTCCGAGGTGGACACGGCCGCGGTGTCCTGGGTGGTGACCCGGCTGCCGGCCCAGGCCGAGATGCCGGTACCCGGGGGCGAGCCGACGACTGTCGAGAACGTACTGCGGGACCGGCTGACCGAGTTTCTCTCCGGCATGCGGCACGCGGACCCCGTCACGCTGCAGGCCGATGTCCGGCGTGACCCGGATGTGGGGGCCCGGGTCACGCTCCGCCTGTCCGGCCGTGCCGCCACGGTCGCCGGGCACGCCTCCCGCTGCGCCGACCTGCTCGCCGGGCTCGTGGATCTCGCCGCCCTCGCGCCGCCTCCGATCACCGGGAACCCCGCCGCCGTCGCCACGGGGAGGGCCGTAGCCGCCTCCGGGCCGCCTGCGGAACGCGGACCACTCCCGTGGCACGGCCTGGGGCAGGACGGGGCGCCGGCGTGGCGCGTCATCCCGGGGCACGGCGAGCGGCTGCCAGGGCGGCGGATGGCCTGCTGGCCTGGCGGCGGCCTGCGGTGGGCCGCGCTGCTGGACGCGGTGGAACGGGCGGCCGGTCCGTGCGGGGTCCGGGTGTCGCTGACCCCGGCCGAGCCGCCGCGCGCCGTCCTGCCCGTCCTGCGCCGCGCGGTCCGCCGGTCGGCCACCGCGGGTGCGTCCCGCGTACGGGACGAGGAGACGCGAGCCGATGACGGCGAGAAGGCGCTGGACGCGCTGGAGGCGGCCCCGGTCGCCTTTCATGTCGACGTGGCGGTGGCCGCCGGCGACCCGGCCACCGCCACCGAACTCGCCGCCGCGTTGGGCGCTCACTGCGTGCCGGAAGACTCGGCGGCCCGTCGAGGCGTCCTCGATCGTGTACGCGATGGGTCGGTCGTCGCCCCGGAGACGGCGGCGGCCCTGGTCCCGGTGGCGGCGCTGCCGATGGAGGCGGTCACCCGGCATGCCCGGCGACCCGCCGTGGTGGCCAGGTACGCGCCGGCGGCCATCGGCGCGGGCGTCCGGCTCGGCCGGTCGGCAGGCGGACGAGACTACCTGCTCCGCGTAGCGGACCTGAGCCAGCATCTTCTGGTCACCGGGCTGACCGGTTTCGGGAAGACGACGACCGTCATGACGCTGCTGCGGCGGTTGTGGCGCGACCACGGCGTGCCGTACCTCGTCATCGACCCGGAGAAGACCGAATACCTGGGCCTCGCGGACGGCGCGCTGCGGCTGGGCCACGACGGGGCGCAGATCAACCCGCTGGCGGTGCCGGACGGGGTGAGCGGCGCGGCGTTCGGGGACACCGTCGCCGAATGCCTCGACGCGGCCACGGGCCTGTCGGTCAGCTGGCCCTTCGCCGCGGCGACACTGCGCAACGCGGTCACCGACGTCTACCAGGGCGACGAGGCGCCCACGGTCGCGACCCTCTATCGCGCGGTGCTCGACCACGCGGGCGCGTACGGGGGCGCGGGAGAGCAGGCGGCCAACCTGCGGGCCTCGCTGGGACAGCGGGTCCAGTCCCTGGTGGCGGGCGCGGGCGGAGACGCGCTCGCGGGCGGCCCGCACGCCGGGCTCGACTGGGGCCGGCTGCTCGCGGCTCCCGCCGTGATCACGCTGGCCGACTTCGGCGACCGGACCGCACGGCAGCTGGCGTTCGCCCTGCTGCTGGCGGGGCTGGTGGCCTACCGGCGGGCTCATCCGCTGCCGGAGCTCGGCCACCTGGCCGTCCTTGAGGAAGCCCACCTGCTGCTCGGCGGCGTCTCCCACGACCAGGAGCGCACGGGATCGGCGGCGGCGGAGGCGACGGCCACGGCGATCTCGACGCAGCGCTCGTACGGGCAGGGGTTTGTGCTCGTCACGCAGAGCCCGCGGCAGCTGCCGGAAGCGGTGACCCGGCTGTTCCCCAACCGGCTGACCCACCGGCTGGCCGAGGAGCCGGGCGAAGGCGCGATCGGGCAGGTGGCCGAGCAGGTCCCGATGCTGGGCAGGGGCGAGGCATTCGTGGTCGACGCGAGCGGTCATCCCGCGCCCGTCTGGGTCTCGGTGGACCCCGAGCCTGCCCGCCTTTCCCGCCCGGCCCCGGTCGTACCGGCGAACGGGCGGCCCCCGGAGCGGATCTGGTGCGCGGCATGCCCGAACCCGTGCGCCGCGCGGCACTGGCTGCGCCTGTTGCCCCAGGTCGAGGCAGCGATCGCCGGCGTGCCGCAAAGCGACCAGGCACGGCTGGCCGTGGACGCCGTCGGCGCCGCGTTCGTGGGAGCTGCCATGCGGCCGACGTTCGAGGAACTGCACGCGGGGGTCTACTGCGTCACCGCGAGGGCCCTGACACGGTCGCGGGCCGACGACAGGCGCGGGGCCGCCGCCGCGCAACGCGAGGCGCGAGTCCTGGCCGACCGGGTCGCGGCCGACACGCGCCAGGGACAGCCGAACCGCGGCCGGGAGACGGAGGACGGCGCATGAGGCCGAAGAACGACGATCTAGGCAAGATCCGCGAGGCCATCATCGGCCAGCAAACGGGCGGGAAACTGTTCAAGGGACCGTACGGGAAGGGGAAGGGCGGCCCCGCGCCGCTACGGCCGGAACCTTTGCCCCCGGCGCCGGCGCCGCCGCCACGGCAAGGACGAAGCCTCTCGGACATCGTCGGCGGGATCGTGACTCTCGGCGTCCTCGCGGCGATCGGCATCTGGATCTTGACCGCCGACCCGGGCCCGTTCGCGCGTCCACACAGTGGCGCGCCCGCCTGGTACTCGGGATCGGGCACCGACGGCGGTGGCTCGTATTCGGGATCGGGCGGCGGCACCTCCGTGTCCGGCGATTCCTACGTCCGGCCGACGACGCCGAGGCTCAAGGTCAGCCCCAGGAGCGGCTCGGTCTGGCGAACGCTGACCTTCACCGGGACCGGGTTCCCGCCTGACAGCGAGATCCGGCTGGTCTTCCACGCCACCGAGATGGGCTCGGCGCGCACGAGCCACAAGGGCCGCTTCACGGTGAGGCTGAAGGTGCCGAACGCCGGCTTCTACGCGCACTTCCCCGGCCAGACGTTCTCGATCAGCACCACTTACTGGTCCCTCGACGGCGCCTACCGGGGCAACGGACCCGGTGCGAGCTACCACGTCACCTGACGAGCCAGCGTCCATATCCTTGTGCTGCCGGTCAGGGGCGTCCCGCGGGCTCCCAGCCTCGGCGTGGCGGGCGGGACCCGGGCCGGTCGTCCCCATCGACAGCGCGCAGCGGGGGCGGAAGTCACCGTTCCGATCCCCCGAATCGGGAGAGCGGGCGTTCCTGTATCGCGAAGCCGTCACAGCGGCCGAGAAGAAGACCATCCCAACATGGCCGCCCGCATCAGCATCTGCGCAACGAAATACGCGATTATTCAGCACAATGCACGGCAGCAGCCAAACGGCTCAACAACCTGCCGTCCAATCCGCTACAGTCACGCAGTGGCGGCTTCTGGTGTGCTTCCTTCTCCCTTTCTCTGCCGAACTGGCGCACGAGATCGGGCGGAAAGTGCGACCGAGCCCGGAAATGACGAAAGCGCACCCCCGAAATGAGGACACAAGCGAATCCGGACGATTAACGATCTGATCTGCACCATGTCGACGATAACCCGTCCGGGAGGACCGTCCGTCCACCCAGACGCCCCAATCAGCCACCCCCCGGAGTCCCGACGATGGCGCAAGGCCCCCAGGATCCACGGCAATGGCAGCCCCAGCCGGGCCGGCAGCCGCAGTACCAGCAGCCTTACGGACCGCCTCCCGGGCACGGCTACCCGCCCCCGCCTCCACCGCGGAAGGGTAAGAGCCCCATCTTCTGGGTCGTGGTCATCGCCGTCCCCCTCCTGCTGCTCGGCGGCTGCTTCGCGGTGGTGGTCTCGGCGGCCGGCAATGGTGCCGACCAGGTACAGAAAGCCATCTCCGACCTAACTCCTGCCCCGATGCGGCAGAAAGAGACCAAGGCGGCTGCTCACGCCGTCGTGTTCCAGGCGGAAGGCCACGACGGCGCCACCAAAGCGGGGAACGTCACCTACAGCATCGCGTTCCAGATAAAGCAACAGGCCGCCGTTCCACTCCCCTACAGCAAGACGGTCAAGGTCGCGGACACGGATTCCTCCCTGTCCCTGTGGGTGCAGAACGGGGACGCCGAAGGCTCAGTGACATGCCGAATCAAAGTGGACGGGAAGACCATCCGAGAGGACACCATCGAAGGCCCGTACCGTGTGTGCCGCGTGCAGGCGAACTCCCTGAATGAGACGCCGCAGGCGGTGAAGGAGCCCACCCGGGCGGAGCCGACGGCCAAGGCCGAACAGCCGACGGCTAAGGCCACCTCCGAGGAGGTGGTCGCCCTGCCGAACGTCGTCGGCATGAATCTGCAGAAGGCCCAGGACACGATGCAGGCGTCTGGCTTTTACTTCCTCGACGACCAGGACGACACCGGTCGGCACCGCCTCCAGATCTACGACCGGAACTGGGTGGTGACTCGGCAGGAACCGACGGCTGGGCGAAAGGTCCCTGTCGACACGAAGGTAGTGCTGTGGGCTAAGAAGTACGGCGAATGACCTGATCGCATGCACCCGATGTCGATCGCTACGCGGAGGCGTGCGGCGGGGACCCCTCCGAATGGCAGCCGCCCTCCCAGCTCGCATCGAACTCGGGTTCCGTCGCCAGGGAGGTCGCCCCGCTCAACCCGGCGAGCAGGCATCAGACCAGCAGCGAGCCGAGGCGGTAGCGGCGACCTCGTGGGCCGCGGGATCGGGCAGGCGAAGCCCTCGGCCGAGGACCTGCCCGGAACGACCAGCAGATGATCCGGATCGGTCCAAATTTTTGGGACGGACCGACTACCGCAAGATTTCTCAATTCGGCTAATGCCCCTGTGAACTCCCGAAACGCGACCAGGCCGCCTCATGGCCACAGATTCGCTCGCATGGAGTCGGCACATGCGGGGAAGGTCTCCACAATCCCTCGGGAGTGACACGGTTTGGTAACAAATATGCCGGTCACTTCAGTTGCGTACCGGGGCAAAGCCCTCGTACGCCGCCGCCGGTTCGGCGGAGACCATCGAATCGAACGATATGGAGGAACGGTGTTGCCGACCAACCCCCACCGCCCGAAGAAGGGACTGTCGTCCGGACCGGGCGGGCCGCGCTGGCGCATCTCCCAACCCATGATCCTCGCAACCGCGTTCGTGCTGACCGCGTCGGGCGGCATCGGAGTGGCGGCGGCCTCTGCTGCCACGCCCGTCACCTCGCCGGCCGAGACTCCCGCGCCCACGCTGACGACCACTGAGACGATCACGGGGACGCCGACGGCTATCCCGACCGAGACCGTCACCGAACCCCCTACAGTGACGCCCATCCCCGCTCCCACGGCCGTTGAGGTGCCCCTGATGGGCCCGTTCCTCGGCGCGCTGCACGGAGAGGTGGTCGTGCCGACCAAGGACCGGTGCGGCACCATCATGGTGTTCACCCAGACCGGGCAGGCCATCGCCGTGGCGGAGGACTCCATCACCCTCCGAAGCCAGGACGGCTTCGAGCGGTCGTACGCGATCGGCGACTCCACGCGGGTGTTCACGGCCCGTCGCGGCGGCGAGATCCGGCAGGACGCCTGGGTCTCGGTGATCGCGGCAGCCCAGCCCGGCACGCCGGCCCCCGCCCCGGAGAGCCCGACTCCGCTTCCGCCCAGCACGCCGACGCTTCCCGAAGGGACGCCCACCCCCTCTGAGGGCACGCCCACGCCTCCTGAAGGCACCCCCACTCCTTCTCCGGGCGAGACCTCGCCGACCCCCACTCCGGAGGGTGCGACCCCGACATCTCCCGTTTCCCCGAGCGAGACGGACTCCATCCCTCCGCAGATCGAGACGACGCCCGCCGCCCCTCAGGGGGAGACGGCGACGGCCGCCTACGTCTTCGACCTCTCGCGGCCGAGCAAGAGGCTGTGGTACCTCAGCAAGAGCTCTCCGTACTCCCCGCACTGGCGTTTCGGCAAGCTCTCCTGGCGCGCTCCCAAGCCCTGTCCGACGCCGACGGTCATCCCCGCCGAGCCGCCGACCACGACCCCCAGTCCGAGCGTGACCCCCACATCGACGGTGACCTCCACGGAGACCGTGACTCCCACCCCTGAGCCCACGCTCACGGGCACCCCCACCCCGACTCCCACATCCTGATCACCCCTCGGCCGGCCCTCGCCTCCCCGGGAGGGTCACAGGGGCACTACAGGGTCGATTTCTGCAGGTGTGCTGGTGAGGCGCCGCAAGCGGACGAGCGCGCTGGCGTGGTCGCCCGATGGCAGGCCGAGGGGCAGGCCGAAGTTCAGCAGCACGGCGCCCGGATATGTCGCCCCGGTGTCCAGGTCCTGGTAGACGGCGTCCGGCCGTACCGCGGCCAGGCGCAACGGCGCCGGCCCGTGGCCGAACGGGCGGGTGGGGCACCAGGCGAGCACCACGTGGTCGTCCCCATGGGCGTACTCGAACGCGGTCAGCGTGCCGTCCCCACGCAGCCGGTGCTGCGCACCGTGCTGGACGACCGGCCGGATGCGTTTGTAGGTGGCCACCAGCTCGGCGCTCTCCTTCAGCTCCTCCTCGCTCCACGAGGTCAGGTCGCCACCGATGCCGGGGACGCCGGCCATGGCGACGTGGAACCGGAAGCGCAGCGGAGTGCGCCGAGCGGTGGCCACGTTCGGGCTGTCAGTCACCCAGGCGCTCATCACCTGTGCCGGGTAAAGCTGACTGAAACCGTGCTGGATGCCGATCCGGTCGACCGGGTCGGTGTTGTCCGAGATCCACACCTGGTCGGTGCGGCTCAGGATCCCCAGGTCGGCCCGCCCGCCGCCGCCCGCGCACGCCTCGATGCGCAGGCCCGGGTGGTCGGCCCGGAGCTGGTCCATGATCCGGTAGACCGCGCGGGTGTGCTCGATCCACAGCCGGTCGGGATCACCGTGGCCGGGCCATCCGGCCTCGGTGAACGGGCGGTTGGCGTCCCACTTGAGGAAGTCGATGCCGTGGTCGGCCACCAGCCGGTCCAGCCACGCGTGGGTCCACTCGGCGGTGTCCGGCCGGGCCAGGTTGAGCACCAACTGATGGCGCATCTCGGTCCGGTCGCGGTTGGCCATGTGGAGCACCCAGTCCGGGTGGGCCCGGTAGAGGTCGCTGTCGGGGTTGACCATCTCCGGCTCCACCCAGAGCCCGAAGCGCATGCCCAGCCGGTGCACCTCCGCTACGAGCGGGCCGAGGCCGGAGGGGAACCGGGCCGGGTTGGGCGCCCAGTCGCCCAGACCGGCCCGGTCGCTGGTGCGGGCGCCGAACCAGCCGTCGTCCATCACGAACAGCTCGACGCCGAGGCTCGCGGCGCGAGCGGCGAGGGCCATCTGGCCGGCCTCGTCCACGTCGAACCCGGTCGCCTCCCACGAGTTGTAGAGCACTGGCCGCGTCTCGTCCGGATGGGCGAGCACATGCCGGCGGACATATCCGTGCCAGGCGCGGCTGGCGGCCCCGAACCCGTCCGCCGTGTAGAGGCCGGCGAACACCGGGGTCTCCAGCGCCTCGCCCGGCGCCAGTGACCAGCTGAGCCCCTCGTGGCCGAAGCCGCCCGTCCAGGTGGTCCGGCCGACCGGGTCACGGTGCAGGGTGACCCGCCAGCTGCCGCTCCACGCGAGCGCGGTGCTCCAGACCTCGCCGTGGTCCTCGCCGGCGGTGCCGTCGTCAACGGCCAGCCACGGGTTGGCGTGGTGGCTGGTCAGGCCGCGCCGGCTGGTCAGGACCGTCTCGGCCACGGGAATATCGGCCTGCCGAAACTGGAACTCGCTGTTCCAGCCGCCGACGAGGTGGCTCATCCGGTAGCGCGTGCGATGCGGCGCCGTCCAGGCGGCGGAGTCGCAGCGAAGCACGGTGACCGGAGCCCCGTCGCCGGCCCTGTCGCCGGCCTCGTCGTGGTGGTTCTCGACGATCGTCCAGCGCTCGATCACGTCGCTGTCGTCGTGCACCCGGTAATTCAGCGTCACGCGCAGCGGGTAGTGCCGGTCGTGGAGATGGATGCGCAGGTGCCCGCCGTCGATGTCGTGGCCGGCGTATCGCCACTGGACACCGCGGGTGCCGTCGGCGAAGCGCACCAGCAGGCTGGACGGCCCGAAGCGGGCGCCGCCCTCAGCCGCCAGCTCGTCCGCGCCGGCCACCGACTCGAAACTGCTCGCCGCCGGTGACGTCCGCTCGGCCAGCTCGACCGCCTGGGCGAGCGTCATCGCGGCTCCCCAGTGGACGTGCCGGACGCTGTCGTCCTCGGCGAGCCGGATGGCGTACGCCGTGGCCGGGCCGCGCAACAGCCACAGGCGGTGGTCGGGGTGGTACAGCACAGCGGGCAAGTCTGGTCCTCGGTCTCGACGGGCTGGCCAGTGAGTGCCGGCTGAGCGTAAGTCGGCTCTGGCGGGGAAATCAATACTTGACGAAGGAAATTATTAATTCTAGGTTTCGGCCATGTTTCTCGAGACCGGAACCCGGATGTGACTGTGAAGTCACCATCAGGTACCACGAACTCAACGGACGGACATCAACGTGAGTGAAGGACAGATCGCGGGCGGCGATCTCATGCTGGCCTGGCCGCGGCCCGCGTCGAGCTGGTTCGAGGCGGCGCCCGTCGGCAACGGCCGGCTCGGCGCGATGGTCTTCGGCGGAGTCCACCGGAGCCGGCTCCAGGTCAACGACTCCACGGTCTGGTCAGGCGAGCCGGGGGGCCCGGCGAAAGCTCTCGCCGAGGTCCTCGCCTCGGGTGCGGGCCCGGAACGGCTCGCCGAGGTGCGGCAGGCCGTCCGCGACCGGGACTACCGGCGCGCCGAGGCACTGCTGATGTCGTTCGAGGGACGGTACAGCCAGGAGTACCTGCCCTTCACGGACCTGTGGATGAGCCTGGCGGCCGGCGACGACGCCGTCTATCAGGGGCGCACGCTGAACCTCGACGACGGTGTGGTGACCGAGGTCATGGACCTCGGCGGGCGCACCGTCCGGCGGCTGACCTGGGCGAGCCGTCCGGCAGAGGCCGTCTGCGTCGAGATCACCGTCGAGGGCGGGACCGCGGACATGCGGGTGGAGCTGTCCTCCCCGCTGCGCGTGGCCCACCGCACGGCCGATCTGTCCGGGCTCGCCCTGGGCATCGAGATTCCCGTCGACGGCGCTCCCCTGCACGAGCCGGATGTCGCCGAGCCGTTGCGCTATGGCGCTCCGGTCCCCGGCGGCTACGACCCGTTCGCCGCGGTAGCCGTACGGATAGAGACCGACGGCCACGTCTCGGTGGAAAGCGGCGGCACGGGTTCAGGAGACGCCTGGTCGGTCCGCGGCATGACCCGAGCGCTGCTGGTTCTCACCAGCTCCACCAGCGCGGCCGACTTCTGGGCCCGGCCTGCGGACACCGCGCCCTCGGCGTTGTTCGCGACGACCTCGGCCACTCGGGAAGTGCATCTGAAGCGTGCCGTACGCCGCGCCGAGGCCGCGGTCGCGACGGGCGCCGGCAGGCTGCTCCGCGCGCACCAGCAGGACCTCCGCGCCCTGATGCGCGCGACCGGGCTCGTCATCGGGACCCGGCGGGCGGGCACGTTCGATGTCGAGCGAGACGTTCTCACCGGCGCGGACGAGCGCCTGGTCGCCACGGTGCTGTTCCAGCTCGGCAGATATCTGCTCGCGTCGGCCTCCCGCCCCCATGCCGGGCCGCCCGCCAACCTGCAGGGCATCTGGAACGCGGACCTGCGCCCCGCCTGGTCGTCGAACTACACCATCAACATCAACACCCAGATGAACTACTGGGGCGCCGAGCCCGCCGGTCTGCCCGAATGCCACGAGCCACTGCTCGACCTGATCGAACGGCTCTCGCGGACCGGGCGTGAAGTGAGCCGGGAGCTGTACGGCACGCGCGGCTGGGTCGCGCATCACAACACCGACATGTGGGGATGGGCCCTGCCTGTGGGCATGGGCCACGGGAACCCCTCGTGGGCGATCTGGATGATGGGCGGCGTGTGGCTGGCCCAGCATCTCTGGGACCACTTCGAGTTCAGCCAGGACCTGGGCTTTCTCCGCGAACGCGGCTGGCCGCTGCTGCGCGGCTGCGCCGAGTTCTGCCTGGACTGGCTGGTGGACGGCCCGGACGGATGGCTCGACACCATTCCCTCCACGTCGCCGGAGAACCTGTTCATCTCGGGCGGATCGACCCCGGAGTCGCTCTCGTTCTCCACCCCCATGGACATGGCGCTGATCCGTGCCCTGTTCACGCACTGTCTCGACGCGGCCGAGGCGCTGGGGCTGGACGATCCGATCAGCGAGCGGATCCGCGCGGCGATGCCCCGGCTGCGCCCTCCGGGGATCGCGCCCGATGGCCGCCTGCGGGAATGGGCCGAGGACCACCCGGAACACGACCCACGTCACCGTCACATGTCGCACATGATCAGCGTCTACCCTCTGGGTGAGATCGATCCCGATGAGACGCCCGGCCTCGCGGCGGCCGCCGTACGAACGCTGGATGCCCGGGGTCCGGGTGCGATGGGATGGTCGTGGTCCTGGAAGATCGCGCTACGCGCTCGGCTGGGCGACAGCCGTACGGCCCGGGACCTGTTCCTGGAAGCGACCCGGCCGTACAGCGACGACCCGGCGGTCAACGTGCCCGTCGACGGTTCGGTATGGGGCGGCCTCCTGCCCAACCTGTTCAGCACGCATCCGCCGTTCCAGATCGACGGCAACTACGGGCTGACGGCTGCGCTGCTGGAAATGGTGGTGCAGAGCCACGGCGGCGTCATCCGGGTCCTTCCGGCCGTCCCGTCCGCGTGGCCCGACGGGTCGGCGTGGGGCGTCCGCTGTCGCGGCGGGTGGAGCGTCGATCTCACGTGGCGGGGTGGTGAGCTCACATCGCTGACCATCCGCAACGATGTTCCGGATGGAGTCCGTACGGCACGCGTCCGCCATGGCGAGACGACGGCCGAGGTGTCCATCGGCGGGGGCGAAGAGGTGCGTCTCAGGCCGTCGCTGAACGTACGTGAAAGGACAGCGAGCCGATGACGGCCCACATTGTTCGCGGCGAGGACCATGCCGATCTCCGGGCGTACCGCAGCCCCTACGACGCGCCGGCGGACTTCGACGCGTTCTGGCGAAACACCCTTGACTCGGCGGCCGACCACCCGCTCGACGTGACCCTCACCCCGGTCGGCACGAGGCTGCGGACCATCGACGTCTTCGACGTGACCTTCCGCGGGTTCGGCGGTCATCCGGTGAAGGCATGGTTGCGCGTCCCGCGACACCGGAGCGGCCCGCTGCCGGCCGTCGTGCAGTTCCACGGCTACTCCAGCGGTCGTGGCCACCCACTGGAGGACCTGCTGTGGCCCTCCGCCGGCTACGCGCACCTGTTGATGGACACTCGCGGCCAGGGCGGCGCGTGGGCGGGCGGGCACACGCCGGACCCGGTCGGCTCGGGCCCGGCATATCCGGGTTTCATGACTCAGGGGATCGCCGGCAAGGAGACGTACTTCTATCGGCGGGTGTTCACCGACGCGGTGCGGGCGGTCCAGGCGGTGCGGGCCGTGAACATGGTCGATCCGGCAAGGGTCGCCGTCGTCGGCGCGAGCCAGGGCGGCGGGATCGCGCTGGCGGTGGCGGGCCTGGTCCCGGACCTGCGCGCGGCCCATTTCCAGGCGCCGCTGCTGTGCGACATCCAGCGGGCCACCCGGACAACTCGTAACGGGCCATATACCGAAATTTCGGGATTCTTGGCAACGCACCGCGGCGCGGTCACGAGCGTCTTCGAGACCTTGGCCTACTTCGACGGCATCGCGTTCGCGCAACGGGCCAACGCCCCCGCCTGGTTCTCCACCGGGCTGATGGACGACGTCTGCCTGCCCTCGACCGCCTTCGCCGCCTTCAACGCGTACGCGGGGAGGAAGGAAATAGCGGTATGGGAGTACAACGGACACGAGGCCGGCGGGTCGCTTGATCTGGAGATCGCTCTGAACGCCTTCCACTCCTCACTGTCCGGAAACGAGCCCGTTCTTTAGGGGCGAGCGCAGGAGAAACAGCGGCGTGGTGTGGGCAACGGCGGGGAAAGGGGCGAAAGTAGCGATCTAGTGCTGCGCGAATTCCGGCGCAACCGCCAAAGTCAGCGGATAATGGACCCCCATCGGTTGAGCCGCCTGAAGCGGGGGTCGAGTTGCTCGCCATCAGCCCGTTACGACCGGACGATCGGGAGCGGCTCGGGGACTACCGGCTGCGCGGCCGGATCGCCGAGACCGTCCGGAGCGTGTCCTATGCCGCGGAGTCAGGCTCCGGCGAGCGGACGGTCGTCACGCTCTACGACGTGGAGCTGGACGACCCTGACCGCTTCCTGACCACCATTGACGCCCTCCAGCGGCTCCCGGCCTTCTGCCTCGTGCCCATCCTGGACGCGGGGACCGTGACGGGCCGGCCGTACATCGTGACCGAGCACGTGGACGGTCCCACGCTCGTGGAGGAGGTGCGCGAGCACGGGCCACTCGCTGGACCGGCGCTGCACCGGCTGGCGGTCGGCACGGTCACCGCGCTGGTCGCCGTCCATCAGACCGGCGCCGTGCACGGCGGCCTACGCCCGGACGCCGTGCTCCTCTCCCCTGACGGCCCCCGGGTGACCGGCACCGGGCTGGCGCCGATCCTGGAAGCCGCCTCCACCGCCACCACGCAACCGGTCACCGCGCTGAGCCCGCTGACACCGGAAACCCTCATCGGGGATGCGCCCGGGCAGCCCGCCGACATGTTCTCCTGGGCGGCCGCGATGGTCTTCGCCGCCACCGGGCGCCACCCCTTCGAGGCGGACTCGGCGGCGGAGTCCGTGAACCGGGTGCTCAACGAGAACCCGGATCTGCCGGCCCTCGACGAGCCGCTGCGCGGCCTGGTCGCGCGGTGCCTCGCGAAGGACCCCGCCGAACGACCCGGCTCCTCTGACGCGCTGCTCACGCTGGTGGGCCACTCCCTGCTGACCGCGCGTCTCGACCTCGGAAAGATCGGCCTACCGTCCCCTCCCGGCCCCACCGCCGTCGGCGCTCCCTCCGATCCCGCTTCTCCGGACGCGCCGTCCTCCCCCGATCCCGCATCTCCGGCCGCGCCGTCCTCCCCCGCCGCGCCCGGCATAGCCGCCGCGTCCGCGTCTCCTGGGGAGCCCTCCTCCTCCCCCGCCGGACGGCCGACGGCCGTCACGCCGGCGGCTGGTACTCCCCGGGCCGTGCCGTGGTGGGGCTGGCTGGGGTACGCGCTGGCGGGGCTCGCCATCGCGCTCGCCTCCGGGGGCGGGGTGTACGCGGTCGTGTCCCGGCAGCAGCCCACTGCCACACCGGCTTCCTCGGCTGCTGCTCACGGTCTCGACGCTGAACGGGAAGACCCGGCTCGTCGTGGGCTTCGCCGTCGTGGACCCGGCGGCCAGGAAGGCGGCCTTCACCCGGGTCGACGACCCCGGCGCGGGCGACTCGCCGTACCTCTGGGGCCCGGACGGCTCGTCCGTCATCCGCCGTCCCGGCCCGGACAAGGACGGGGTCGGCGTCTATGCCCTCGACGGCACCGTACGGCGGACGATCCAAGGGGTGCGGTGGACCGACACGGCGCCGGCTGATGTGTCCCCGTCGAGCCGGTTGCTCGCCGCCCAGTGCCCGGGGAAGGCCGCACTGGCCTGTGTGGTCGAGACGGCGAGCGGCAGGCGCCTGGCTCGTTTCCCCCTCCCCTCGAAGGGCGGGCTGTGGGGCTGGTTCAACGAGGACCACCTGCTCGTGTTCGACAAGGGCCCGACGCCCTGGCAGGTCCGCATCGTCGACCTCACAGGCAGGACTGCCCGGCCCTTCGCCGACTTCACGGGTACGGACGACACCTACTGGCTCGTCCACATCACCACGAGATGAACCGCGCCATCCCTGCGTGCGGAGTTGGCCGGAAACGATCGCCGAGCCGTACGGCGAAGCTTATGTTGATCTCGTGGCTAATCACCGGTTTGAGGTCATCTGTGAGATCGAGCCGCCGACTCGGCCCGACCTGAAGCACGTGCGGCACCAGATCGGAACGCTCGGCAAGGTCGCCGACGCCTTCTTGATCCCCGACAACCACATCGGCCGCGCGACGGTCTCCAGCGTCGCGGTGGCCCACGAGGTCGAGGCGATGGGCGGGCGAAGCATCGCCTGCCTCAACTCCCGGGACCGCAACCTGCTGGGCTTTCGCCGGGACCTGCTGACCGCCGCAGCGTACGGCGTCGACCAGTTCCTTTTCGTGTACGGCGACAAGCCCACGGCGGGTGGGAGGACCAGCGAGCTGAACGTGCGCGGGATGATCGAGGAGGTCCGTACGGCGGCGGAGGACGCCGTGTTCGCGGGGATGCGGCCCTTCCGCGTCGGCACCGCGGCGGGCCTGCGCCCGCTGCCGGCCTGGAAGCGGGCGGCGGACTTCGTGTTCGTCCAGGCGAGCTTCTCGCTGGAGGCCCTGCTTCGGTGGCGTGAGGCCAATCAGGTGGACGTGCCGGTGTACGCCGGGGTGATGGTCGTGGCCAGCGAGGCTCACGCCCAGCGGCTCGCCGCTACCATTCCGGACATAGACATCCCTCAAAACCTGGTCGGCAAGGTCGCCGCCGACCGCCGCGCCGGGGTCGAAGCCACCTGCGAGCTCGTGGTGCAAATCAAGGAGTCAGGCGCCTTCGACGGGGTTCACGTGATCCCGGTAAGCCGCTACCGGGAGGTGGCCGCACGCCTGGAGACCATGCTGGCCTGATTCGCCAGGACTCTGTCGACCGCTTTGTCGATCACTTTTGTCGACGTCGACCGCTTTGTTAACCGCGCCGCTTGTCGTCTGACCGCGGTAGGCCCTCATCGCTCTCCTCGGACCGCGGCCGCCAGCGACCTGCCGTCGCGTCGTAGCTCGGCCACTCGTCTCAGAGCGGCCCGGACCTCGGTCGACACGAGCGCCGCGATGAGCCACGACAGCGCCGCGGAGGTGAGGCAGAGCGTGCAGAAGGTGCCCGTCAGAATCGGCTGAGCGATCACCAGGACGACGCCCGTGACGGCAAGGACGGCGGCGGTGAGCCCGAGCAGGACGACGATCCAGGGCCGGTCGTGCCAGCGGCTCCGCCCTCCGCTCAGCTCCAGCACGGCCTCGACCAGATAGGCGGCCGCGCCGAGGCTCGCGTCCGACACGGGGAGCATGCGGGAGATGGCCGACGTCAGGACCTTGTGCGAGCCGTCCCCGAAGATCGGGTCCCACACGGAGTGGAGCACGCCGTACTGATACAGCGCCAGATAGGTGGAGATGGCGCAGCCGATCAGAGCGAGAAGGGCGATCGGCACGCGGCTTCTGAGCGAAGAGGGACCATCACGCATATCTGTCCGCCTACCCTCACCGACCGGGACAATCTCGATGCCCGGAAGGTTGGCGGGTTCTTGAGCCGTTCACGGTCGTCGAGGGATTGCCCCGGTGAGGGAGGAACAAGCAGCGTCATTTGTAACAGCCGAGTCGGCCGCGGGCGAAGGTGATGGACATGAGGCGAGGCGAACCCAGGATCGTGGTGATCACCGGCTCCAGCGCGGGCGTGGGACGAGCGGCCGCCCGGATGTTCGGCGCCCGAGGCGACAGCGTCGCGCTGCTCGCCCGGGGAGAGACGGGCCTCGCGGCCGCCGCCCACGAGATCGAGGCCGCCGGGGGCCGGGCACTCGTCATCCCCACTGACGTCAGCGACTACCGGCAGGTGGAGGACGCCGCCAACCGGGTGGAGCAGGAGTGGGGACCGATCGACGTGTGGGTCAACGTCGCCTTCACCACCGTGTTCGCGCCTTTCACCCAAATCACCGCGGAAGAGTTCCGCAGGGTGACCGAAGTGACCTATCTCGGCTACGTCCACGGCACCAAGGCCGCCCTCAACCGCATGCTCCCCCGCGATCACGGCACGATCGTCCAGGTCGGCTCGGCTCTGGCGTACCGTGCCATCCCGCTGCAGTCCGGGTACTGCGGGGCCAAGCATGCGATCAAGGGCTTCACCGAGTCTCTGCGGTGTGAGTTGCTGCACGACAAGAGCAGGGTGCGGGTCACCATGGTGCAGATGCCCGCGCTCAACACGCCGCAGTTCGACTGGGTGCTGTCGCGGCTGCCGAACCGCCCGCAGCCCGTGCCGCCCATCTACCAGCCAGAGGTAGCCGCGCGGGCCATCGTCTTCGCCGCAGACCATCCGGAACGCAAGGAGTTCTGGGTCGGCGCCACTACCGCCGCCACGCTGCTGGCAAACAGGATCGCTCCGGCTCTGATCGACCGCTACCTCGGCAGGACGGGGTACGGCTCTCAGCAGACCGACGAGCCCCACCGGCCGGACAGCCCGGCGAACCTGTGGGAGCCGGCGGACGGCAAAGACGGCCACGACTTCGGCGCCCACGGCCGTTTCGACTCCCGGTCGCACTCCCTGAGCCCGCAATCCTGGCTCTCCCGCCACCGCAGAGCCGTGACGGCGATAGCCGCCGGAGCAGTCCTCACCGCCGCCGCCACCCGCCTCCGCCGGGCGAGCTGACAAGGGGGTCACCTCCAGTGGAGTGGTGTATGAGTCGATCTCCGCGTGATCCCGTTTCCGCAGGTTAAGCGGTGAGTGTCTGCGGGCCGCCGTGATCGTCGGTCTACGGCCGTGACAACTGGTTCGCTATCCGCGGCCGATCCGGTGGACCGTCCACCCGGCCTCGTCCCACCAGCCGTCGTTCAGCGCGCTGCGGGCGTCGATGACCACACGGGACGCGACCACTTCGGCCACCTCCTGGGGGTGGACGGCGCGGAACTGCGGCCATGCCGTCATGACGAGCAGCACGTCCGCCCCCTCCGCAGCCTGCACCAGGTCTTCGGCGTAGGTCAGTTCGGGGTGGGCGGCCCGGGCCGTCGGGATGGCCATCGGATCGTGCACGGTGACGTGCGCACCCTGCTGGTGCAGGCGGGAGGCGACGTCCAGGGCAGGCGAGTCCCGGATGTCGTCGGTGCCGACCTTGAACGATGCGCCCCACACGGTGACTCGGCGGCCGGTCAGCGCGCCGCCGCACACCTTCAAGGTCAGGGCCACCGCATGGTCGCGGCGGGCGGCGTTGATCCGGTCGACGACCCCCAGAAGTTCCACCGCCTGGTCGACGCCGAGTTCCCCGGCCCGAGCGGCGAACGCCCGGGTGTCCTTCGGCAGGCAGCCTCCGCCGTAACCAAGCCCGGCGTCCAGCATCGCCCGGCCGATCCGCGGGTCCAGGCCGATCGCGTCGGCCAGATGCGCCACGTCTCCGCCGGCTGCCTCGCACACGTCGGCAATCGCGTTGATGAAAGAGATCTTCATGGCCAGGAACGCGTTCGCGGCGCCCTTGACCAGCTCACACGTGGCCGGGTCGGTCACCACCAGCGGCACCCCGATGTCGGTGATCGGCTTGTACGCCTCGCGGATCAATCGCTCAGCCTCCATGGAGGAGACGCCGGCGACGATCCGATCCGGGCGGAGCGTATCGGCTACGGCGTGGCCCTCCCGCAGGAACTCGGGGTTCCACGCCACCCCGACCCGGTCGCCTGCCGGGGCCAGATCCCGCACGAGCTCCTGGACGGCGGCAGTCGTCCCGACCGACACCGTGGACTTGCCGACGATCAGGCACTCGCGGTGCAGGTGCGGGGCCAGAGCCTCGACCGCCGCGTAAAGCTGGCTGAGGTCGTAGTCACCCCGGCCGGGCACTCCCGGCGTGGCCACGCCGATGAAGTGCACGTCGCCGAACTCGCCGGCATCGGCGAAGTCGGTGGTGAACCGCAACCGCCCGGAGGCGACGTGCCGGGCCAGCATCTCGTCCAACTCGGGCTCGTGGAACCACGCCCGTCCAGACCGCAAGGTAGCGATCTTCGCTTCGTCGATATCCACCCCCAGAACGTCATGACCGATCTCCGCCATCGAGGCCGCGTGAGTGGCTCCCAGATGGCCACACCCGATCATCGTCATCCGCACGTTCCGGCCGTCCCTTCTCCTGGAGGTGCTCAGTGAACTCAGCATCATCGGATGCGGCCGTCTCGGCGCCCCCTACGCTGCCGGAATGGCGATCGCGGGCAACGAGGGCCTCGGTCTGGACGTCGCCCCGACCACCGTGTGCACCCTGTCTGCGGGCTGCGCTCTGCTTGACGAGCCCGGCCTGGCCGAGGCTATCGCCGATCACACCACGGCGGGAACGCTTCGCTTCACCACCGCTTACGACGAGGTAGCAGCCTTCGCTGACCTGCACATCCTGTGCGTGGGCACCCCGTAGCGGGCGGACGGGCGCTCACCGCGCTGTGCGAGGAAACCGGTGGCGACGTGGCTGAACTATCGCACGCTGATGTTGAACCCGCGGATCGCAATGCGGGCGGAAGAGGCGCACGGCAGGAGCCCTTCTGCTCCTGCCGTGCGCTCCCGACAAGCCGGTCACGCGTGCGCGTGAGCCCTGTGATCGATCCCGGAACCGATCACTGCTCTTGCCGAGGTGGATGGGACGACGGGACTCCGTGATTCCGTCACACCGTCGCGCCCGTTTAGGGAGCCTCTTCTCGAAGGAGCCCTGCCTCGTCGACGGTCCGGACGCGTTGAAGGTAGAGCGGGGCGATCAGCCGAGCGGCGCCGGGCGCATCGTGGAGCGGGTGCGACTCCCAGCGCCAGTCAGGGCCCACCCAGCGGAACCCGTGCTGGAGACTCACCCAGACGACGAGCGTCGGAGCCAGGCTGAGCGCCGGGTCGCCCGCGCTCAAATACAGAACGTCGCGATCCTCGGCAGGGACCTCAAGGGCAGTCAGCTCCCGCCGCAGATCCGCGAAGGCCTCATCTTGGATCATGACCGCGCCTCCGCTGCACGGCTGCGCGATGGCCCCGAAGCGGGCGTGGCAGGCGGCGAAACACCCCGTGCTCTGAAATTCCGCTCGATCTCCTGAGCCTGGCGCTCCAGTTGCGCCGGTGTCCGCGACTCGATGTGCGGCGCGGCGGCGAGGTCGCATGTCCTTGGCAGAGCCCAGAAATGACCGGTGTGCTGGCCGTACCAGACGATCCAGGACGGCAGGCGCGCCGCGAGCAGTCGCACGGCGTGTTTCGCGTTCTCATCCATGTGGGTGTCCCTTGATGTTTGGCGGAAATCGGATCAGTTCCAGTAGCGGGCGAGGGGTCTCACGGTGGGCGCCGAACAACGCAGGGACGGCGAACCAGACGCCCTTCCCCAGTTGTCCGCTGTGACTGAGCCGGGTCGGGTGAACCCCGCACTGCCCCTTGGTCAAGCTCGCAACGATGGTCAGGCCGAAACCGCCTTCGTCCAGATAGGCGACACCATCGGGATCGGCCGCCATAGCCGTGGGCATGATGGGGGTAGCCGCCTCGGCGAGCCGTTTGGCGATGAGGTCCCCCTGGCCACCGGCGTCAACGATCTCGCAGGCGATGGGAAACCCTGCGTGGCGGACGATCCGCATCTCGCAGGCTCCGTCGGTGTGGACGAAGGCGTTGGTCGCCAGTTCGCTGACCACCACTTCCGCATCTTCGAGTGCCTGACCGTGCAAATACTCGATGACCTGCGGACGCAGGAGACGGCGAACCTGTTGCGGACCGTGCTCCCGCATCAACGGCCAGGCCATGACCCGGATCAGGCCGTCGTCCACGACGATCTGTGCTGGTTCGGCGTACGTCTGCGAGTCACCATGGGGGTCCATCCATGCTCCCGGATCGTGGCCATTTGAATCGTGGCCGTCCTGTGGTGGGCACGCCTGGACAGTGAATCTCGCCCTGGCGGTGGATCGCGTGCAATGGATCGCGTGTAATTCGACCGGCTTTCCTGACGGCTCAACGGTCTGCCACCACCATGCTCCTTCCTGCGTGGCTCAAGACCACGGCCAGACCTCAGTCTTGGGGACCCGTTCGAGCGATTTGCGGAAATCAAGGAGCTGCACGTGACAGGAATCGGCGGCCAGATCGCCGATTCCTGTCCGACCACACCTGAGGTGGTCGGTGAGGTCGTAGCGTTGTTCCGACAGCAAGCCTCGGGGCGGTCACCGGGAAGGTGCGTGCGATGCCACAAAAGTCGCGCAGCCTCAAGCAGCAGATGGACGTGTTAACGGCCGAACTGCGCGGACGCGGCTTTTCGTGGCGAGAAATCGCGGCGGACTACCAAGTCCGGTTCAAGCTCAACCCGTTGCGGGCCTTTCGCGAGGCGCACCGATATACCCAAGCCAAGGTGGTCCGCCTATGGAACGCGCGCTGGCCCGAAGACACGCTCAGCGAACGCAAGCTTGGAGCCTGGGAAGCCTGGCCATCGATAACGGGCAACGAGCCGCCCCTCGCCGGTCTCGAACGACTGGCCCACATCTATCAATGCCGAGCCGGAGACCTGGTTGGTGGTGACGACCACGGTCATGCCGACCAGCACGGCTCCACTCAGCACACGCCCGTTTCGGGCGCCGATCGGCAGCCCGCCGGTCGTCGCTCACTCAGCCCATCCGATGTCGCCTCTTTCCTGGACGGTCTGCCCACCGACCTCGCTGCTGCTGGCGTGGCCGACGCTCACGACCTACGGGCGCCGGCCACGGCCCGGCTGCGCGAGCAAGAGTTCGGCTATCTGGTCTCGGCCCTCACCCAGTGGGCCGACGTCATGAAGCGTCGGGACCTGCTCGGGGTGATCGCGGCCGCGGCAGCCGCCGCGCATGCCTCTCCGCTGCTGGCTCACCTGGGCGAAGAGGAGCTACAGCGATTGGCCCTGACAGCGAAAGCGCCATCCCGGGTCGACGCGACAGCGGTCGACCATGTGGCGGCGATCTTGCGCCACGTCATTCGACAAGAAGACATCCTGGGTCCCCAAGCCGTCATGGAAACCGTGCTCGCCCAGCAGGGTCTGGTCCAACGGCTGCTGCCAGCGACCGCCAACGAGGGGCTTCGGCAGCGGCTGATGACGCTGTTCGCCGACACCTCCCGGTTCATGGGATGGCTGCTGTTCAATTCGGGAGACTTCGCCGGTGCCGACTACTACTACGGGCAGGCATTGCGCGCCGCCCACGAGGCCGACGACGACCTGATGTCCAGCTATGTGCTGGCCCAGCGATCCCACCTGGCCACCTGGACCGGCGATCCCCGTCAGGGCGTCGAGCACGCCTTGGGCGCGCTTGTGTGGGCCCAGCGGGGCGGAAGCAACATCCTGGTGGCCTATGCCCAAGACGTGGGCGCCCGCGCATACGCGGGCGTCCTGCGCCGCGAACGTGCCCGCGCTCAAGGCAAAGACTATGTACGGTGCCGGACCGCGATGACTGCGGCCCGTGCGGGGCTCGCCGCCTCAGGTCCCGACGATCCAGGCCGGGCGCTGGCGTACTTCTTCGAGCCGAATATGCTCACCCTAACCAGCGCCCTATGCCAACTGGACATGGGCGAACCCGATCAGGCGATCGCCGACGCCCGAGCGGCCATGGCCGCGATGGGCGGCCAGTTTCCGCGAAACCGGGCGTTTGGGCACCTGTATCTCAGCAGGGCATACACCCAAAAACGCGAGATCGCCGAGGCCTGCGCCGAGCTCGTTCAGGTCGCCAGACTGACCGGACGCAACCGCTCTCAGCGTGTGGTCACCGTGGTGACCGGAGCCCGCCAGGCCCTGTCGCCATGGAATCGAACCGGCGCCGTGGTTGCGCTGGATGAGCAACTGCGCAGCTATGGCCTGGGGACCGGCAGATCCCGAACGTAGATGTCGTACGCATCCGCGATGTCGCCGGGTGCACCGGTCAACCGGCCTGCGCACTGCCACCCCCAGGACCGGTAGAGCCTCTGGTTGGCTTCGAGGCGTGGCTCGACTGCCAGCGTCGCCCGCCGCGCCCCGCACCCGGACAGCACGGCGTCATGAAGCGCCCGCCCGATGCCCTGACGGCGCGCGTCGGGGAGAACTCCCATATCAATGAGCGCAAACGTGCGGTCGCCCGTCTCGGCGATGAAATCCGGCTCCAGCGGCTCCAGCATCCCGTCCCACCAGGCGGTGTCCGGCTGAAGGAACGCACCGTAACCGAAGCCGACCAGCCGCTCCGCCCGCCGGGCGATCGCCAGCCGAAAACCCCGGCGGCCCAGCAGCGTCTGATAGGTGGCTTGCTGGTGAGCGAACTGCTCGGGTCCTTCGCTGTTGGGCGGCGCCCCGAACGCCGCCTGGTAGACGGCGCCGACCTCATCAGCCAACGCCATGGCGTGGACGGCGTCCAGCACCTCGACCTTCACCAGTCGGCCAATACCCCCGGCCATCTGCCCGTCCGCCTGCTCGCCGGTCACCTCGCCCATGTCTCAATATCCTCTCGTCTGACCTCGATCCCGTACCGTACTTGCGTCCGGCATCACCAGGCATGGTGGATAGACGGTGTCTGCCCGTTCATAACAGTTCAACGGTTTACTGACGAGAACCCCGGCCGAGGCCCGGACATACTGCGGGCGGCGATCCGCGAGATGGTCCAGCGGTGATGGAGCGCAGCGTCCCCGAATGCGGCAGGGCACTTACCCGGACTGGTTGCCGCAGCACTGGCCGCTGGGCTGGGTGGTGACGACATGCTGGGGTAACGGCTCGACGTGCGAAGACCTCGACGGAGGCGGAACGCCACAGGTTTTACTGGCGTTGCTGGGCACCGATTCTATGGTGCTCGCGATGGTACCGAATGTAGGCTAAATCGATTTTGTGTTTTACAGTGAGGTCACCAATAGTCTCACCATTCTGATCAATTATCTTATAGTCGTCATCAATGATGATTGCGCCATAGGAAAATAGGTCGCAATGGTTCGGGCAAAGACACAGCATGTTCGCTTTTACGTCCGGGCCACCATGCGGAAGTTCCAGCTTTCGTATATAGACAATAGAGGCGATCCGAAGCCCGCCAGCCACATCCAACGTGATATCACACACCTGGCACATATAGCCATAAAGTCTCTTAATTTCGATAGCGCTTTTCGTGTCCGCATACCTGCCTATAGCTGTACGCATACTACGGCGACCTCCAGGCTGGTAGGTGTAGCTCTTGCCTGGACGGCGACCTGTATTCGAAATCTTCTCAAGACGAAATTGCAAGATAATGGGCCCATCAGCGCTAGGCCGGGTCCAGTAGTCTGTCACTAAGAATAGGCCGTCGTAGCTATAGCCAGCTGATGGCGAAAATTGCGGATCCCCTCCTGCTCCACGCACGACGCGTACAGGTAGGCCTGTCATAATACTTTCGAGCAATGCCGCGTTACCGGAATCCTCAAGCGACTGGTCCCGTATCTGTACACCCGTATTAGGATCGCGCCCACCATGCCCAGTGTAAAAGATAAAGGTGCCGTAGTCTTTATCGTCACGATACCCGCCGGACACTACGATCGATTCTGCTCCACCACGCTCGGCAGTTCCACAGATGCCCGCCTGTAAGGGGCGATGAATCTTAGCGTTATGAAGATCGCGTCGGCTCTCGAATAGCGCGTCTTCGTCGATTCCTGGAATCGCACCGTAGCGCGCGCCTCCAGGCGGTTCATGACTAGCACGGTTTCGAAATAGTGGAATTTCCTCGCTCAACCCACCGTCACGTCGCTGAGGAATCGGCATCCTCTTCTCAAGGAGCGCCGTCCGTACGTGTTCAAATAATGTTCCCACTGTTAATATGGTCGGCTCACCGGGAATACCGCCCTGGATAAGGTTGATCAATTCTCCTGTGAAAACCGTATACTTCTCTCCCGACAGCGCTAAAGACGGCTTATTTTCCGCAGTAGATGCTATAAGGAAAGTACCGACCGCTGCCGCATTATTCACCAAACTTATCGTAGATTCATCAGCATAGCCCATCTCACCGAAGGCGCGTCCGCTATAGCAGCAATCGAGGATAACTATACGCCGCTTCGCCCGACTCTGTTTTAGTTCATCCCTGAGGTAATTATAGGCAGTAGACTTATACATACTTAGCCCATCCGACCCAACTAGGGTCAGATAGAAGTCATTTCCGGTGGAGTGAATCTGCCCATGTCCGGCGAAATAAACGATAAGAGCGTCAGTCGCTTTAGCGGCCGCATCTCGTACTGGATCCAGCATCTCAGAATTGCTTCTCGGATTATGCACTACGGCGCAATTGGCGGCTGGGATTCCACAGAAATAGTCGTCCAGAAAAAGCTCTCGCAGGCGCGAGAGATTGTTTTCTACAGCCGGAAGCTGAGCTAGTGTCGTGTACTCGCTTGTGCCAATAAGCACGGCATATGAGTTTTGCAGTTCAAATAACTCACTCATGACCTTGCAGTGCCTTCACGATTTTCACTGCGATTTCCGCATCCCCCTCGGGGAGGACCACTCTGATGTCGCCGCTCTCAATAGTCATCGGCGGGCGCTCCCGGCGAGTTTGTCGCCACGCCGCGATGGTGGCCGCCAGACCTGGGAGCTGCAGACCGCTGGCTATCACGAGCGAGATGAGATCGAGCGCGTCACCCATGGCACCGCGGTCAGGAGCCTTAGGGACCAGCGAGACATCCGCATGGTGGCGAACATCTGGATCACTAAGCAGCCAGTCGTAAAGCGACTTCAGTTCCTGATCAGTCTCGTCCCCAAGAAACCGAAGATCGATCTGCACCGAGCTCCCCTTTCTGCCTTCCTCGATCATGCCAGACAAACCTACGCCAGAGATGCATGGGTGCGGTAAACGGCATCACGCACACACACAGGCGAAAGGGGACATTAAGGAACGTACTGGCTATATAGGTCGTATCGCCCCTTCTTTATCTCGGGGCGGCACATCGTATGAGGGTGCTCCCTCGACGCTGAAGGTCTGGGACACATGAGAGGTAATCGTACGCAGCACAGGCTACGTACGCGTTCGTGCAGGCCATGCCATGAAAGCCAGATGACCTTGCGCCAACTACCAGAGCAGTCAGATGCATCCGTAGGCAACCGCAGATCGGTGTCGCGGCATCCGACGATGAACAGACGTGGTTGCAGGGACTCACGCCTCGGTGCGGAACCGTTCGTAGCGCTCTTCAAGAAGGTCGTGGTCTGGGCGGTCAGCGCGTCGCGGGGGGAGCACAAGCGGGAGGTGGTGCATCTCTTGGAGTCCGTGCTTCAGCATCGGTCCATCGATCTCCTCCAAGATGTCAGCGCGCACTTCGATGACGTAGTCCGGCCGGACACCGAGGATGTTCTCGTCGTATGCCGCGTGGTGAATTTTGCAAAGAGCCAGGCCGTTGGAGACTGCCGGGACGCCTCGGGCGTCACGATCGGGAATGATGTGGGCGGCATCCAGTAGTGAGCGGTATCGCAGGCGGCACATCGCGCAGCTCGTCTCGTAGGCCTAGATCACCCGCTGCCGGAACACCGGCTGGTGGAGACGCTGCCTCGTGATCCGTTCGGAATAACGGCGTTCAATTGCGCTCACTGGGCCGTCGACCGAGATGTGCCGTTGCGCCTCATCCAACGCGACGGCAACTTGGGACTGCTCCGTCTCGACCGCGACGATCCATACAGGGGAAAATGGTAGGTACAGCCCCTGCTTGATGCCGAAGAACCACATCAGCGGAACCCCCAACTCGAAGGCCGCCTGCAGCCCAACGTTGGTGTAGTGCTGGGGATTGCCCTGGAACTTGTACCGCAGCAGCCCATCGGAGCCCACGGCGTCCTCGTACGGCGCGCGGGCACCGTCGGAGGTGTAGGTCGTCAGAATCGACAGCGCGGCGGTCATCCCCCGTGGTTTCCGGATACCTAGCTGGGGGTCTATGAGCGGGAAGGTCCGCCCCTCAAACTGAAAGCCGAGCAACTCGTCACGCCGAACGACAGGATTCTCGGGCGTGCAACGCTGACGAAGCCATGCCATGGCTGCCGCCCGTAAGCGGCTGTCCAGGTCGTCACTCAACGGCATGATCACAACTTGCGTTTCTATACCCAAGGCCAGGGCTGCCGCTAGAGATTCGTGCAAGCGCTTGAAATGACAGCGCCTAAATCCTGCCTCGCCTTACGGATATCCGCGCCACCCCGTGCGGGCGGTCCCGTGAGGCGCCCGCGCGAGGTGGTGGGGCGTCAGTGCTGAGGGCGTCGTACTGTCTGGGGAGGCGGTAGCCGCGCTCGGCGAGCACCTTGCGCAGGCGGTCGGGGTAGTCGGTGATGATTCCGTCCACGCCGTCGTCGATGAGCTTGTTCAGGGTGGGCTCGTCGTCGACGGTCCACGGGATCACCTTGATGCAGAGGCTGTGCGCCTCGTCGACCATCGCCTTGGTGACGTACGGGCGGTAGCCCGGGTCGGTGACCTTGCCGTCCTGCGGGAAACCGTGCACAGGCGAGAACGCAGCGGCGCCGAACGACTTGATCGCCTTCAGCGGGTCGCCTCCGAAGTCGTCGATGTCGATCCCGCCCAGCCACGGCGACGCGCCGGACTGCCCAGTCTGGAGGAAGTCGTAGTTGGTGAGGGCGACCAGCGGCAGCCGCGGCTCGACCTCGCGCATGCGGATCAACGACCCCCAGTCGAAGCTCTGGATCGTCACCTGGCGCAGAATGTGGGCGGCCCGGATCTCCTTGACGGCCTCCTGGACGAACTGCTCCCGAGGCGCGGTCTCGCTCGGCGCTCCCGCCTCCACCTTGGTCTCAAGGTTGATCTTGACGTCGTTCGCGCGATAGCTCTTGACCAGCTGGAACACCTCGCTTAGCAGCGGCATGCGGGCACCGGGGGCCGGCCGTTGCCCCGGAAACTCCGGCAACGTCTTCGAGCCGCAGTCCAGGGTCCTGACCTGAGCGAGAGTGAGCGTGTTGATGTACTTGCCGACGTAGGGGTAGGAGGGGGTCGCCAGGCGTCACGGGGCCGGTGTCCTGGCACTTCCTGCCGTCCACCTTGCGGTCGTGGGTGACCACGGCCCTGCCGTCCTTGGTGATCTAGATGTCCAGTTCCAGCGTGCTCACGCCAACCCGAAGACCGTTGGCGAAGGAGTCGAGGGTGCTCTCCACCACCAGTCCGAGCCCGCCCCGGTGGGCCTGCAGGTCGAAGCTGTCGTGGCGCCGGGGGTTCGGGGAGGCGCCCGGGTCGGCGAGCGCCGAACCCGTGAAGGCCGCGACGTCCGCCCCGGCGAGGACCATACCCATGGCGGCCGTACGAATTTCGATCATCGGTGGCTCTTTCCATTCGTGGGGGTCGCGCGGAACCCGTAAAAGCGCGACGGCGGGAAGAAGGCGCATGGCGAGCGGGCACGGAGCTTCCGCGAACCGATCGCCCCGCCATCCGATAACGTGCCGACCGATCGTGACGGTACGGCGAATCTGAAAAGAAGCTGCGGAGACCGATGCGGTTCGCCTGAACGGCGCTAAGGAGCTTGGGGACGGCGCAGCGCTCGACAGGCAGCGCGTCAGCGCTCCTGGTCCTGGAGGGCGTAGTCGACCGCGCGGTCGAGCCTCATCTTCGTCCCGCTGCGGAAGGCCCTGGTGAACGCCTGGGGCGCAAGCGCCTGCTGGGCGTCCTCGTGACAGTGCTGGTGCGAGCTCATCGTGTACCGCAAGTCGTCCGGCGAGGAATCGATGCCCTGCCAGAGCGTGTCGGCGGCGCCCAGCAGCCGGGCGGCGCGTTCGTGCAGGCCGCGCGCGCCGGCCGTCCAGGCGAGGACCTCCAGGCAATGGGTGAGGCACCACTGGTCGTTCACGACCCGCAGGAGGGGAACCGCTTCCCGCATCATGGCCTCGGTACGGCGCCAGTCGCCCTGCCTCCATGTGGAGATGCCGATCGCGAGCAGCGCGTACGCCCGGAAAAGGGGCGCGCCATAGGCGTCGCACAGTGCGAGAAGCTGTTCACCGAGCGCTTCGGCAAGGTCGGAGTCCTCGGCTGAGCTGAACGCGGCGGCCTGGAAGAGAGTGCGGCCGAGAGCGTTGTTGTCGCCGGCCGCCCGATGACGGGCGAGGGCGTCCTCCATGAGCGCCAGCCCGCGCCGGTATTCCCCGGAGGCCAACGCGGCAAGGCCCTCGATCTGTACGGCGAGCGCGATGGCCGCCTCGTCCCCGATTTGCTGTGCGAGGCGGCGGTATTCCTCCAGCCGCGGCGTCGCCGCGGCGAGATCGCCCTGATGGATGGCGAGTTCACTGTCGGACGCCAAGGCGGTCAGCCGTGCCGTACTCGCTTCGGGCACGAGAGCCAGCCCTCTTTCGAGCCAGTGCCTGCCCTCGGTGAGGGAGCCCGAGACGATCCAGTAATCCCACAGCGAGGACGCGATCTCCAACCCCATCGGCGCATCGCGGGGCCGGCAGAAGCAGAGGTCGAGTGCGACGCGCACGTTCGGAAGTTCACGCTGTAGGGTCCAGTACCGTTCGAACTGGTCGGGAACCAGTCGGCCGATCCGGTTGCGCTCGGTCAGACGCCAGTAGTGATCCCGATAGCGCCGGGACAACACCTGCTCCTCCGCAGCGGTCATGTGCTCATGGCCGTAGGCGCGGAGAGTCTCCAGCATCCGGTAGTGGACCTCCGGCTCCCGGTGTTCGACGGTCAGGATGGACTTGTCCGCGAGCCCCGCCACCAGCTCGTACACGTCGTCACGGGCGATCCCGTCACCCGCGCAGACCGCTTCGATCGTCTCCAGGTCCACGCCGGCGGGGAACATGGAGAGCCGGGCCCACAGCCGCCGCTCATCCGGTGAGCACAGGGCGAAGCTCCAGTCAATGGTCGCCCGCAGGGTCTGGTGGCGCGGCAACAGGGCGTGATCGCCGTTGGCCAGCACCTGGAAGCGCTCGTCCAGCTCACGGACGAGCTGGTCCACCGGCACCACACGGAGGCGTCCCGCCGCCAGTTCGATGGCCAGCGGGATCCCGTCCAGGCGCTGGGCCACGTGGGCGACGGTCAGGGCGTTGGCCGCGTCGATCCCGAAGCCGGGCCGTACGTGCACGGCTCTTTCGACGAACAGCCGCACCGCGTCGCACCGGGCGATGCCGCGAACGGTGTCGGCCAGGTCAGGGACGGGCAGCGACGGCACCTTGAGGATCTGCTCTCCGGCCACCCCGAGCGCCTGCCTGCTCGTGGCGAGGATCCGCAGCCGCGGGGCCGCGCGAAGCAGCCCGTCAACGAGGTCGGCGCACTCCTGCAGCAGATGCTCGCAGTTGTCCAGGACGAGGAGCATCCGCTTGTCCATCAGATAGGCCGTCAGGCCCGGCACCGCGTGCCGTCGGGTGTCGCTGAGCCCCAGGGATGCGGCTACGGCGGGCTCCAGCAGCTCACCGTCTTCCAAAGTGGCCAGTTCGACGAACTCCACCCCGTCCGGGAACCACCCCCGCACGGATGGGGCGATCCGCCGCGCCAGCCGGGTTTTGCCGACTCCGCCGGCGCCGGTCAAGGTCAGCAGCCGCGTTTTGGGCAGCAGCCGCCTGACATCGGACATCTCTTTCTTACGCCCGATGAAACTGGAGGCCTCGGCCGGCTGGTGATCTCGAGTGAGCTCGTCCTGGGCAGTCATGGTGATCCACCACTCAGATGGCGTGGCGATCCGGGAACCGCCCGCCCCGCAGAGGGCTCTCACGGGCACGCGACCCGCATATGCCCTGGTAGTGACGATACTATCCCGCGCCGATCAACGGCCGGACACCTGCGGGATCCTCGGCGGGAGGCCTCATCCGTCACCTCTCGTCCGGGCGTCTCGTCGGGTCGCGTAGAGCGCTCGCGCATCTCGCCTCCCATCGCGTCGCCCGGCCAGGTCGCGGCCAGGCCGTGGCCCGCCCGCTGGGAGCAATACCGAAGAAATCTGTGACCCGGGCACCGCCCGTGCCGTACGGCCCTGTGACGACTCGATCAGCTAAGGCCTCTGATGGTGAACCGATGTACCGCGCGAGGTCTCAGATGGGTGCCCTGGGCCACCTGGAAGTCCCCAAGGGCACTCAGACACGGTTTACAGGTGTCTGTATGTGCCAGATGCAGCGGTCTCAATCAACAAGGGGGAGTCGATGGGAGAGCGCCCTACGCGTCCGCGGAACTTACAGCACGGCGGCGGCGCGTCCGACGATGTGACAACCGAGCTCTATTCGCAGGTGTTCGCCTCCCTGCGCCGCGCTGGGCGTTCGTGCCGCCTGTCGTGGCGGCGGTCGTGGTGGCGGTCGTGGCGGCGGTCGTGGCGGCCCCGCGCGTGGTTCCGGCGGGACCGCCTCCGGAAAGGTCGCAACTGGACATCCTCGGGGCGGTCCTCGCGACGGCGGGAATCTCCGTGCTCGGCTACGGACTCGTGGAGGCGCCCCAACGGGGGTGGACGTCGTCCATCACGCTGAGCTCTCTGGTCATCGGCGCGCTCCTGCTGCTGCTGTTCGTCCGGACCGAGTCTCGTACGGCACAGCCGCTGCTGCCGCTCTCGTTCCTGGCCTCGCCGCGCAAGGCCGTCGCGCTCGTCGCGGTGTTCCTCGGCTCCGCCGGCATCACCACCATCTTCTTCATGCTCTCCCTGTATCTCCAGCAGGTCAGAGGATTCTCGCCGATCGAGGCGTCGGCGGCGTTTCTTCCTTTCGGGGTCGCTCTGGTGGCCACCGGGTTGTCCGTCGCCAGGCTGGTCCATCGCTTCGGCGCCCGAGCGGTGACCTCGGGTGGCCTGCTGGTCGCCGCGGCAGGACTCGCGCTGCTGAGCCGGATGGGCGTGGACACGCCATACCTGGGCGTCGTCCTGGGCGGCCTGCTGCTCTTCCCTGTCGGAGTGGGCTGCGTCTTCGCCGGGGCAACCGTCTCGGCGACGATCGACGTGCCGGCGCGGCAGGCCGGGCTGGCCGGCGCGGTGGTGAACACCGCCCTGGAGGCCGGGCCCACGCTGGGCCTCGCCGTACTGGTCACGCTGGCCTCCGCCCGCACGAGCGCCCTCAGCGACGCGGGCGCCGCCCCGGCGTCGGCGCTGACCGGAGGGTTCGGTTTCGGGCTGGTGATCGCTGCCGTCGTCTTCGCCATCGCCGCGTTCGGAGCGGCGCGCCTGCTGCGACCAGGTCCCCGTAAGTAGGAAAGAGGCCGTTGGAAGGAAAGGACCGCCGGCTGCCGGCGTTCGGCAACAGAATGCGGCGGAGGAGCACCACCTGGACACGTCGCACGGCCAAGCACGACCAAGTACTACTAAGCACGACGAAATCGAGGAGTTAGGAAATGACCGCACGATTTGAGGGCAAGGTCGCCCTGGTGACCGGAGCCGGATCGGGCATCGGCCGCGCCAGCGCACTGGCGTTCGCTCGCGAAGGCGCCACCGTGGTCGCGGCGGGGAGCCGGCCGGAACCGATCGACGAGACGGTGCGGTTGATCGCGGAAGAGGGCGGCAAGGCCAGTTCCGTGGTGGCCGACGTCTCCCGCCCCGACGACGTCGCCCGGCTCGTCGAGACGGCCGTCGAGCGTCACGGCGGCCTGCACATCGCCCACAACAACGCCGGTGTCTTCCCCAAGCCCGCCCCGGTCGCCGATCTCGATCTGGATGCGTGGAACGCCACCCTGGCCGTCAATCTGACCGGAATCCTGCTCTCGATGAAGTACGAGATCGGCCACATGCGTGACCACGGCGGCGGCGTGATCGTCAACATGGCGTCCAACATCGGCTACCACGGCCGCCGCCCCGGCATGGCCGCCTACGCCGCGTCGAAGACCGCCGTGAGCGCGCTGACACGGGTGGCGGCGCTCGACCACATCAAGGACGGCGTGCGGATCAACGCCGTGAGCCCCGGCGCCACCGACACCGCCATGTCGCTGCGGCCGGGGGAAACCGAGGCCGACCGCGCCGCCCGGCTGGCCACCGCGGTTCCCCTCGGGAGGGTCGGGCAGACCGCCGAGGTCGTCGCGGCCGTGCTCTGGCTCGCCTCGGACGAGTCCGCCTTCGTCGTCGGGCACGACCTCGTCGCCGACGGCGGAGTCACAGCCTGACGCGGAGTCACAGCCTGACGGCGGAGTAGTCACGGCCTGACCTGCCCTCGCCCGGCGCTTCACGGGGGCGCCGGGCCCCGGGCCCCTGGTCCCTGGCCCCGCAAGAGCACGTGCCCGCGTTCCTGAACGGTCCTATTCGCACCTTGACCGGCGACGTCGACGGCGTCGGCGGCCGGCCACTCACGCGCAGTCCATTGCCACGAGACCGTCCTCGAACGCCGCGACGCCTTCACCGAACTCGGAGCGGGCATCCAACTCGCGCCGAACGCGGTCCACGCCCTCGACCGTCTGGGGGTGGGCGACGAGGTACGCGGCCTCGCGGTCTACAGCTTGAGGACGCAGTGCTCCTTGGCGACCTGCTCGACTGTCTGGCGGACGATTTCCCGCAGCGCTTCGAGAAGTACAACGCCGAGCGCCGCCATCGCACGGCCAGAACGCAGTTCGTCTCACGTGAGATGGGCAGGCGGCTCTACCACCCGGCCGGCATCGAGGCGCGGGCGAGGAACGACATGCTGTCCTCCTACTCCCCCACCGACCTTTACGACAAGGTGGCCTGGCTGCACGGCGCCACCCATTTTCGGTGTGGACCGTACGGAAGAAGCCTGAGCGTCAGAGGACTGGCGAGGGGCTCATTCCCAGGCTCATTCCCAGGCCGTGAGCCGGATGAACTCCTCCAGCGAGAACCGGCCGTCCCCGTCGACGTCGCCGTCCAGGTCCAGCGAGCCGATCGCCTCGGCGGGCAGCTGTGGGAAATACTCGATCAGCTCCGCTTCGGTGATGTAGCCGTCGCCGTCGCGGTCGATCGCTTCGAATTCGCTCTTGAGGGCAGCCAGTCGCTCTTCGGGGAGTTCTTCGGACACCGTGACCTGTCTTTCCTTCAGTACGTTCGCCTCGGACGGCGACAAACCTCCGCCAGCTTAGAAGGAGCTCCAACATGGTCCCGACCCGGCTCCCGGCATGGGTTCCCAGCTCGGGCCTGGGCTTGACCCGGCTCCGGGACCGCGGCCCGTGCCCGATCCCCGTCATGTCTCCTCGGGGTCGCGTCCGAGCACCGAGCGGCCGCCGTCGACCGGGACGATCGCCCCGTTGATGAAGCTCGCCTCGTCCGACAGCAGGTACGCCACGGCGGCCGCCACCTCTTCGGGGCGTCCTACCCTGCCCAGCGGATGCAGTAGCCGCATCTCGTTCTCGATCCGGCCGGCCGCGGCGGGCTCCTGCTGATCGAGAAAGGCCGCATAGCGCTCTGTGCTGATCGAACCCAGCGCGACGGCGTTGACCCGGACCCCCCGGGGCCCGTAGTCGACCGCCAGCGCGCGGGTCAGCCCTTCGGCCGCCGCCTTGGCCGTCGCATACGGCAGGGCCCCGCGGACGGCCCGTTGGGCCTGATGCGAGGAGACGTTGACGATCGCACCGCCTGCCCCGGCCGCGAGGAAACGACGGATGGCGGTGGCACACCCGACCACGGCGAGGCTGAGGTTCATCGCGATCAGGTCGACAACCTCGCGCGCCGGCACCTCGTGTAAGGAGGCGTCCCGGAAGACCGCGGCGTTGTTCACCCAGCCTGTGAGCGGCCCCGCGGCCTCCGCCAGATCGGCGGCTCGCTCGGTGACCGCCTCGTCCGCGGCGTCGCCGGCCACCGCGACCACGCGTGCGCCGGCCGGGTGGCCGGCCGTCCAGGCGAGCGCCGCCGGATCGAGCTCGATCACGACGACGGTGTCCGCGTTCCGGAGCAGTCGCTCGACGATCGCGCGGCCGATGCCCCGGCCGCCTCCTGTGACTACGTAGGAACGACCCACATCCACCCCTTCGGAGATCGGAACCCCCGCGCTGCCGTACTTCCCATGCGGCGTGGGGCGATCACGCCGGGGCGGTGAGCTGCGGGTCGGTGATTCCGCCGGGGCAGGCGAGGCCCACGATGTCCCAGCCCGCGCGCCGGGCTCCGGCCCGATACGCGCTCTCGTAGAAGGCCAGTACGGCGGCGCGCGGGTCGGGCGCGGACCGCGCGTCGGCGTAGCGCAGCACGGCCAGATGGCCGCCTCGCTGACTGATCCATTGCGCGGTCTCAGGCAGCAGTGCCTCGGCGTCGAGACCCTCGGGCTCAGGGGCGGTGTAGGAGTAGAACGCCGGCTCGGGGAAGTTGTCGTCGCCGAACCAGAAGCCCGAGCTGATCACCTCCCGGGAGTAGGCCTCCCGGGTCACCGGATCGACCTGCGGCGGCTGGTCGACCATCCGGTCGGAGAACCTCGTGCACGCGATGTCGAACGTGTGCCAGAAGTGGTGCACCGGGCTGATCTTGCCGGAGTAGCCCGCGGCGAACTCCTCCAGCACCAGGTTGACCTGGCTGAGGACCTGCCAGTAACGGGTCACCAGGAGGGGGTCGTACGCGGCGTGCTCGGTGTCGTCGGCGAACGGCCGGTCGGAGTCGGGCAGGTCGTACGGCCGGGGGATGTCGATGCGCACCCGCACCCCGAGGTCCTCCAGCGCCCGCATGGTGTCGCGGTAGAAGGACGCCACCGACTGGCCGTAAAGGGCGAAAGACACCATCCGGCCGTCCACGGTGGTGACGAGCAGCCGGTGGCCGACGAAGTCGAAGTCGATCGTGAAGATCGGGTTGCCGTCGGCCTGCCCCATCGGCCGGGTGGTGAGACCTCGCCCGGTGAGATGGAACGGCGCGTGCCACCAGTGGTTGCGCCGGACTCCGGAGGCGAGCCGGATCTTGCCCACCACCTGGGCGAACCGGTGCAGCGTGGCCTTGGTGTCCTGCCACTCGGCCAACGGCATGGCCGCGAACAACTCCATGACACCCACCGTTCCCCCGCTGCTCGTTTCGAAGACCATCAGGACCGCGGAAAGCAAGATCTTCATATCACGAGCGCCGCGGTCACGGTCCACGGCCGTCGCCGCGCTGATCGCCTGCCGAGACCGCGCCATCGAGGCGCGGTACGGCTCGCCAGGCCCCCGTAGCCATCGAATCGGATATTTCGACACAAAGCCGTCATTAGCAGTCTTAAGCAGTATATAAATTGATAATAAGAGATTCAAAGCGCCGAGTCCTCGTTTGTGGCACGTCACGCCTGGAAATCAAGACAGCGCCGGAAGACAGCCCATTTGAGGGCGACGGCGCATTTCTTCCCACTCGGGAAAGAACCAGAAGAATTCTGGGCAATCGAATCCATTAAGGAGGACCGCCCATGTTCAAGCAAATTCTCGCCGGGATGGCGCTCAGCACCGCCCTCGCCGGCGGCGCCCTCGCTATGAGCGCCACGGCCGCGAGTGCCACCACGCTTCCGGCCAACGGGAGCTGGGGCTGTAGCCCCGGCAACAACAACGGCTGCAACAACAACGGTTCGAACAACAACTGCAACAACAATTGCAACAACTCGAACAATTGCAACAGCAACTGCAATAACTGTAACAACTGCAACAACGGCTGCGAGGCCTCCTGCTGCAGCAAGAATTTCTGCTTCGGCGGCGGAAACGGCTTCGGCAACTGCGGAAACGGCATCGGCGCCAACTGCGGCGGTTTCGGCGGCGGCTTGGGTGGCTTCGGCGGCGGAAACGGCCTCGGCAAGGGCATCACCTTCAAGAGGAACAACGCCTGCAACAACAACGACTGCCGGAGCGACTGCGACGACAACAACTGGATCCAGGAGTGCGACAGCTGGGCCAAGGACTCCGGCGACGACTGCGCCGACGACCGCGCCGACTGCGCCGACGAGCGGAACGACGACTGCGACGACTGATGCGATGAGGAGGCCGAGGCCGCACCCGAAACGGCCCCGCATCTCCCAGGACGTGCGGTTCAAGGGCTCCGGCGGAACTCCGCCGGAGCCTTTCGCGTTTCCAGGCCCGCCGGCCCGCCCCCGCACGGCGGCCGGCCTCCCTGGCGGGGTCAGCCGTCTCCCCGGCCGCACGCCGCACGCGGCGCGATCGGGCCTCCTGGGCTTGGGATCAGGCCGGTCAGGCCAAAGGGTCTCCGACGATCGACCTGATGGCTTCCAGCACGTACGGCCAGGCGTCCGAGAGCGGGTCGATCAACCCGAAGTGTTCGACGCCTTCCAACTCCAACAGCATGGCCGACTTCTCCCGCTCGGCGAAGCGGCGGCTGAGCGCGATGGGAACGACATCGTCCTCGGTTCCGTGCAGCAGGACAAGACGATCGTGACCGTACGGCAGCAGCCGGAGCGGGTCCGTCTCACCGAGCAGCTCAAGGCGGCCGCCCAGCAGGTCGGAGACCGCTCCTTTGCCCAGGCCGGTCTCGAAGGAGCCGCCGAGGTCGGACACGGCGGCGAGCGCCACCACTCCGTCGATCTTCAGCGTCTCGTGCCACGGGGACGTGACGGGAAGCCGCTGACGCAGGGCCGACCAGAGCGCGAGCTGCCCGCCCGCCGAGTGCCCGACGAGGACGACCCCTCCCCCGGTCGGCGGCGCGGCCAGGATCGCGTCGACCGCCGTGGCGACGTCGTCGAACGTGCCCGGATAGCCGCCGCCCTCCCCGCCGGTCCGCCGGTATTCGACGGAGCACACGGTGTATCCCGCGGCGGCCAGGCCGTCCGCCATGGGACGGGTGTGCATGCGGTCGACCCGGACCCGCCAGAAGCCGCCGTGCAGCAGGATGACGACGGGCGCGTCCGGCTCGCCCCCATCGGACCGCACATCGATGATCTGGTCGGGGTGCTCGCCGTAGCGGATGACCGAGTCCGGAGACCTGGACGGACGGGTCAGCAGGTCGCGGTAGGGCATGAGCAGATCGTACTGCCCTTGGGAAATGGGCCCATCTTTTCTACAGCCTTTTATCCGCCGAGCCACCTCGTGAATAGCCTGGAGCCGTCGTGGGCAGGCGATGGCAGGAAGTTGTTCCGCATCGGCATCTTACTGATGCCGATTTCCCTGGTTCCCGGACTGTGAAATGCGGAGTATCGCACCTGAAGGAATGCCCCTCGGGAGGGTTTGATGACTGCGACGACGATTCGCCACGTCTCGGTGCTCGGCTGCGGCCTGATCGGAACGTCGATCGCGCTCGCGCTCCGGAAAGCCGGCGTGCATGTGCGGCTGTCGGACCGGGACGCGGACTCGGTGGCGAAAGCCGTACGGATGGAGGCGGGGGTCGCGTTGACGTCTGACGACCCTCCCGCCGACGTGGTGGTCATCGCCACTCCGCCCTCCACGGTGGTCGGCGTGCTGCGCGATGCGCAGGCCCGCGGGCTTGGCACCGTGTACACCGATGTCGCCAGCACGAAGGCGGGGATCCTCGCCGACGCCGAGTCGGCCGGATGTGATTTCACGAGCTACGTGCCGGGACATCCGATGGCCGGCCGAGAGCTCTCAGGTCCCGGCGCCGCCCAGGCGGATCTGTTCGCCGACCGGCGGTGGGTGCTGTGCCCGCACCCGGCGACCCCGCCGGGCCGGGTCATGCTGGTGGCAGAGCTGGCGGCGCTGTGCGGGGCACGGCACACGCTGGTCCAGCCCGACGTCCACGACCGGGCCGTCGCCATGGTCTCGCACGCGCCGCATCTCGTGTCGGCGGCCGTCGCGGCCCGGTTCGCGGGCGCGGACGAGACCACGCTCTCGCTGGTGGGCCGGGGGCTGCAGGACGTGACGCGGGTTGCGAGCGGCGCCCCCGGCCTCTGGTCCGACATTCTCCGGCAGAACGCCGATTCGGTCGCCGCGGTGCTCGACGCGGTGATCCGGGACCTGTCCGCGGCCGCGGCCGCCCTGCGGAGTCCTGGCCACGGCGTCTCCGACGTGCTCGCCGACCTGCTCATCAGAGGCAATCGCGGCCGCGCCCTCATCCTCCACACGGACCAGTCGAGCGCGCCGGCCCAGGCGGACGCGGCGACCCACGACGCGCAACTCGCGGCCTGAAAGCCGGGGTAGGCCGGCGGCCAGCGGTCAGTGGCCGGCGGTCAGCGGCGGTCAGCGGCCAGCGGCCGGTGGTCAGCGGCCGAGATGCGGCGGGCCAGGAGCCGAACATGGGCCGGCCGCCGGCGGCGCAGGGGTGACCCGCGCCGCTCGGCGGCCATGGGGGCGTCGTCACAGGGATTCGGGGGACGTCACAGGGTTCGGGGACGTCACAAGGGTTCGGGGACAATGGGAACGCCGGTCGCGGCGTCCAGGACCTGGATGGCCTGCACGGGACAGCACTCGGCGGCGTCGATCACGTCCTCGTCCGGAGCGATCTCTTCCGAGACCGGGCGGGACCCGGTGGCCGTGAGCTCGAACCGGCCGTCCGCCATCGCGACGCAGATGCCGGAGGAGTGGCAGAGCCGCTGGTCCACGACCAGTTTCCAACGGGGAGCTTCGGTCATCGCACGTGTCCCAACGGCTCGGTTCTCGGTCGTGTCGCCTGGATCTCTCTGCCCATCGGGGTCGTCCACGCGTTGCCGTACCTTCGCGTCGCCCGCGAAGGGTCCGCGATCGGTACGGCAACGCGGGCGACTTCTAGATGTAGAACGTGTTGGGCTCGAGGCCGCAGAGGATCCTGCCGTACAGCTCGGCATTCGTGTTCGGGTGCATGAGAGCGTGCAGGTTGACGCTCTGGATGTCGCGGGCGATGCGCTGGATCGGCACGTCGGTGTAGATCGACGATCCGCCGCTCGCCAGCGCGAAGATGTCCACGGCCTCCTTGCCGAGCCGGCACACGGCGCCCATGTCGGCGCGAACCCTGGCCCGCTCCTCAAGCGTCCACGGCTCGCCCTGCTCGCCCTTGGTGTCGACCGTGCCCGCGAGGCGCTCGGCGTGGAACCGGGCCTCATCGATCTTCATGGTGGCGTCGGCGACCTGCAGGTGGGTGAGGGGGGCCTCGCTCTGGCTCGCGTAGTTCGTGTAGGTGATCTTGCGTCCGGGGAGCCGCTCGAAGAACGCCTCTTGTGCGGCGTCCGCCATGCCGATCACGGTCCCGACCGAGGACGCGGAGGCCACGGGGAGCAGCGGCGCCCGGTAGATCGGGGAGGCGGCGTTGATCTTCGACGCGTACTGCTCGGTGAGGACCGCGGGCAGCGGGAGCACCCGCTCGGCCGGGACGAACAGGTCCTGCGCAACGGTGGTGACGCTGCCGGTGCCCCGCAGGCCCGACGTGTGCCAGTCGTCGATGATCTCCAGCTCCGAGCGCGGGACGAGCGCCATGATCGGCATCGGCTCGCCTTCGGGCGACACCTGGATGGCGACGATCTCCTGCCAGTGGGCGTGCCAGGCGCCGCTGACGAACCCCCACTTGCCGTTCACCACGACGCCGCCGCTGACCGGGGCGGCCATGGCGGTCGGGCTGAGCGTCCCGCACACCCGCACGTCCGGGGTCGAGAACACCTCGTCCTGGACCTCGTCCGGGAAGAGGCACGTCATCCAGGTCGGGATCCAGTAGACGGACGCCGTCCACGCGGTCGAGCCGTCGGCCCGCCCGAGCTGGGCGGCCACATCGACGAGGGTGCGGGTGTCGGACTCGTAGCCGCCGTAGCGGGCGGGCACCCGCATCTTGAATATCCCGGCGTCGGCCAGGGCCTCGATCGACTCGTCGTGAATGCGCCGGTTCTCTTCTGACCAGGCCGCGTTCTTCCGCAATGTCGGCACGAGCTCGGATGCGCGGCGAACGAGCTCTTCCCGCGTCGCCACGTCGGTCGTCAACATCGTTTTCCTCCTGGGGAGTGACCCGCGGCCGCCGTGCGCGGCCGGTTACGCGAGAGCCGCCGGTTTCACGGCGGAAGCCATATACGGCGAAAGCCATGTACGGCGGAAGCCGCTTACGCGAGGGACGAGATCTCCGCCTTGGCGGCCACCCTTCGGATGAGGGCCTCCAGGTTCGGGTCCTCCTCGAAGATGTCCCCCACATCAACCGAGATGCCGAGCTGCTCCTCGATCCGCGAGACAAGCCGGACCGCGGAAATCGACTCGCCCTCCAGGTCGAAGAACGTGGCATCCTCCATCCCGTTCGGCACATCGAGTACGTGCTTCCAGATCTCCGTGACTTTCTCCTCAATCGCGGAGAAACTGTGCTCGGTGGGAAGGTTGCCAGTCATCCGATGCCCTCCATTTGCCAGACGAATGTCCATGAGGCGTGCGCAGATCTGTCGTCTGCCGACCTGTATTCGGATTCTGGTCATATCGTCTCGGCCGGACGAATGGCCTGCATCTCTGAGATTGCCCGACCAATTGCGCAATTCAAAAGAAAGCCGAAAAAGAGAACATCCCCCGCCGAGGGCCGGGAAAGGCCTTGACGGGGGATGCGAGGAAATCGACGCCAGGTCAGCGGGTGGTGAAGAAGTCGGTGATGGCGGTGGCGAGGGCTTCGGGGGAGGCGTCGTGGCCCTGGCCTTCGAGGACTTGGTGGTG
>NZ_JBGCBZ010000039.1:0-37217 GCF_041262585.1 Planotetraspora sp. GP83
TCGCCTTGCTCGACACAAGTTGATCTACCAGAAGTCCCGTTCGCGTCCTCAAGGCCCTTGACTCAGCCGCAGACAGCCAAACGCAACGGCGTTGGTCAGGAGACCGTCAGGTCCTTGATCAGCACGCGGATCTTGGGGGCGTTGGAGCCGCCCTCGTCGCTGGTGATGTCCTTGCCGTCCCTGGCGGTCTTCACGCCGCCCTTGACGATCTTGTCGACGATCTCCATGCCCTTCCGGACGATGCCGAACGGCGTGTACGCCTGCGGAAGCTGGGCGTTCTCGTCCGTGAAGGAGATCGCGAACTGGCTCCCGTTGGAGTTGGCGTCCTCACCGCCCTGGGCCATGAAGACGACGCCCCGCGTGTACTGCGGGCCGAGGTTCTCGTCGTTGAACAGGTAGCCGGGGCCGCCCGTGCCGTCGGTCGGGTTCTCGGCGTCGCCCTTCGCCTGCGGGTCGCCGCACTGCAGCAGGCCCAGGCCGTTCGTCTGAACGGTGGTGAGACGGTGGCAGACCGTGTTGTCGAAGTAGTTCTTCTTCGCGAGGAACGCGAAGGAGTTCACCGTGCACGGGGTCTGACCTGGGGCCAGGTCGATGACGATCGCGCCGAGGTTGGTCTTGATCGTCATCGTCGTCGCCTTGATGACCTGGGCGCTCAGCTTCTTGGGCGGGAAGCCCACGAACTTGGCCGGGCTTCCCGAGTCGTCCTTGCGATACTCGCAGGTGACCTTCCGCAGGTCCGTGGGCACCGCGGTCACGGTCGGAGTGGGGAGCGCCGACGGGGTCGCCGAAGGGCCCGCCGCCGATGAGGAGGCGGACGGGGCGGAGGGGCTCGCCTCGGCCCCCTTCTTCGCACCGTCACCGCAGGCCGCGAGACCACCCGCCATCACGAGGACACCAAGCCCCACGCCGAGGGTGGTGGTGCGCTTGGCCGTCCTCACACGCGAAGCCGGTTGCTTCTGCCGATCAGTGTCGGTCACCGCTGTGCCTTCCCTTTGCCGTCGATTTGGCCCTGATTGGCCACTGCGATGCGTCACTCTATCCGCGATCCCGTTGAGTCCGTGTAAAGCAGACGCCCCATGGGTATCAATGACCTTCTGCGGCATCACCGGCCCAGCGTTCATCTCCCTTTCAGATCTTCCTGGGAACCTCCTGCTGACCGAATCCGTATCAGGATGAAGCGCCTCCCCTATCAGGAGCGCCCGCTCGAACCCCCGTCACAGGAGCGATGAACGATGTTCGACCAGATCTTCGGCCTCCCCGCCCACCCGCTGATCATCCACCTGGCGGTGATGGTGACGCCGCTGCTCGCGGTGCTCGCCATCGGCTACGTCGTGCTGCCCCGGTTCCGCCAGAAGCTCGACTGGGCGGTCGTGCTGAGCGCCCTGGCCGCGCCCGTCTCGGTTTTCGCGGCGCAGGAGAGCGGCGACGCCCTCAAGGAGCGGCTGTTCCACGGTCAGACGCCCGCGGCGGTCGCCGCACACGAGGAGTTCGCCGACCCCCTGCTGTTCGTCACGCTCGGCCTGACCGTCGTCACGCTGGTGCTGGTCTACGTCACCCGGACGCGCCGAGACCCTGGGGCCGCCGCCTCCTCCTCCGCCAGGGCGGTCACGCTCGTGCTGTCCGCCGCCACGGTCCTGCTGGCCCTGGTGGTCGGCTACTACGTCGTCCGGACCGGCCACAGCGGCGCGACCGCGGTCTGGGCCGCCTGACGGTAGGGTCGGCGTTGTGGAGAGCCTGTTCGATTCGGCGGCCGAGGAGGCCCACAGAAGCCAGGAGCCGCTGGCCGTGCGCATGCGGCCGCGAGGGCTCGACGAGGTGATCGGCCAGCGGCATCTGCTCGGGGCCGGCACGCCCCTGCGGCGGCTGGTCGAGAGCGACGCCCCGATGTCGCTGTTCCTCTGGGGGCCGCCGGGAACGGGCAAGACGACGCTGGCCTACGTCGTCTCCAACGCCACCAAGCGCCGGTTCGTCGAGGTGTCGGCCGTCTCGGCGGGCGTCAAGGACGTCCGCGCCGCGATCGACCAGGCCCGCCGCGAACTCGGCATGACCGGCCGCCAGACCGTGCTGTTCGTCGACGAGGTCCACCGGTTCAACAAGGCCCAGCAGGACGCGCTGCTGCCGGCCGTCGAGAACCGGTGGGTCACCTTCATCGGCGCCACCACGGAGAACCCGTTCTTCTCCGTCATCTCGCCGCTGCTGTCCCGCTCGCTGCTGCTCACCCTCGAGTCGCTGACGGAGGACGACATCCGCGCGGTCCTGGAGCGCGCCGTCGCCGACCCGCGCGGCCTGGACGGGCGCGTCGTCCTTCACCCCGAGGCCCTCGACCAGCTCGTACGGCTGGCGGGAGGGGACGCCCGCCGGTCGCTGACCTACCTGGAGGCCGCGGCCCTGCTGGCCGGCGACGTCACGGTCGAGGTGGTGGAGAAGGCCGTCGACAAGGCGGCCGTTCGCTACGACCGCCAGGGCGATCAGCACTACGACGTGATCAGCGCGTTCATCAAGAGCATGCGCGGCTCCGACGCGGACGCCGCGCTGCACTACCTGGCCCGGATGGTCGAGGCCGGGGAGGACCCGCGGTTCATCGCCCGCCGGATCGTCATCTTCGCGTCCGAGGACGTCGGCATGGCCGACCCCACGTGCCTGCAGATCGCCGTGGCGGCGGCCCAGGCCGTCGAGTTCATCGGCCTCCCCGAGGGGCGGATCAACCTGGCCCAGGCGGTGATCCACTGCGCGCTGGCGCCCAAGTCCAACGCGGTCGTCAAGGCCATCGGCGCGGCCTCCGACGACGTACGGCGCGGCCTCATCGGCCAGGTCCCCGGCCACCTGCGCGACGCCCACTACCCGGGGGCCAAGAAGCTCGGCCACGGCAAGGGCTACCAGTACCCGCACGACTTCGAGCACGGCCTGGTCAGGCAGGACTACGCCCCCGAGGAGCTCCGGGACCGGCGCTACTACGAGCCGACCAGCCACGGCGCCGAGGCGCGTTTCGGCGAGAGATGGGCCAGGATCCGCGGCTTTCTGCGAGGCGACAAGACCACGTAGCGCCCGCCGTACGGGCGGGAAGGCCGGAACCGATGGGGCTCCGGAGGCGTGTGGCAGGCATCGGCGGGCAGGGCGTTCGCGATAGGGTCTTGCCATTCCAGCTCCGGTGATCTAGGGAGATCGGCACATGCTTACCGCGGGAGAGGTCGCGGGCCTGATCGTCGCCATGTTCTGGGCGATCCTGGTCTGCTTCATGGCCGTCGTGCTGGTGAGGCTGGCGCGCCTGCTGGCCGAGACCACCAAGACGGTGGCGGAGCTGAGCGACCGGGTCGTGCCGCTGCTGGAGGACGTGAGCCAGACGGTCTCCGAGACCAACCGCCAGCTCGTCACGGTCGAGGCCATCGCCCACAACATGCGCGACGTGAGCGGCGACATGGTGAAGATCACCGGTGTCGCCTCCGCGCTGCTGACCGGTCCCGTGATCAAGATCTCCGCGCTCGGCCACGGCATCCGCGCGGCGATCGCCGGGCGACGGCGGCGCCCGGCCCGGAGCGCGCCCGTCACGCAGGGGGCCGAACGGCCCGCCGTTCCCAGGATGCGCGCCCCGTCCGAGCGGCGCGGCGCCGGCGCCGGGAGGCGACGCGGGTGATCCGGCGGCTCTTCTACATGGCCCTGGGCGCGTACCTGGCGGTCTGGACGATGCGTAAGCTTCAGTCATTGCGCCCCGACCATGTCGCCAGGCGCGCGGCCGATCGCGCGGTGACGCTCGCGGACCAGCTCAGGGACTTCGCCGAGGACGTGCGCCGCCTCTCGGCGAGCAGGGAAACCGAGTTGCGGGCCGGTCTCGGCCTCGGCAGTGTTGAACGAACCAGTCTTGAACAAACCAGTCTTGACAGAACCACTCTCAGCAGACACGACGACGTAAAGGATGGCCGCTGAAATGGAGTCGGCAGAGATCGCCCGCCGCTTCCTGCGCTTCTTCGAGGAGCGCGGGCACACCGTCGTGCCCTCGGCCAGCCTGGTCGCCGAGGACCCGACGCTCCTCCTCGTCAACGCGGGCATGGTCCCGTTCAAGCCCTACTTCCTGGGCCAGCAGAAGCCGCCGTACAAGCGGGCGACCAGCGCGCAGAAGGTCATGCGGACGCTGGACATCGACGAGGTCGGCAAGACCACCCGGCACGCGAGCTTCTTCCAGATGCTGGGCAACTTCTCGTTCGGCGACTACTTCAAGGACGACGCGATCCCGTTCGCGTGGGAGCTGCTCACCCGGCCCGAGTCCCAGGGCGGCTTCGGCTTCGCCGAGGACCGGCTGTGGGTGACCGTCTTCTTCGACGACGACGAGGCCTTCGACATCTGGCACAAGAAGGTCGGCCTGCCGGTGGAGCGCATCCAGCGCCGCGGCCTCGCGGACAACTACTGGCACATGGGCGTGCCCGGCCCGGGCGGCCCCTGCACCGAGATCTACTACGACCGCGGGCCCGAGTACGGCAAGGAGGGCGGCCCGGTCGCCGACGAGACCCGCTATCTCGAGGTCTGGAACAACGTCTTCATGCAGTTCCAGCTCAGCGCGGTCCGCAGCAAGGTCGACTTCGACGTCTCCGGCGACCTGCCCGCCAAGAGCGTGGACACCGGCATGGGCCTGGAGCGCATGGCGGCGATCCTGCAGGGCGTCGACAACATCTACGAGATCGACACCACCTACAAGATTCTCGACAGGGCGGCGGAGCTGACCAAGTCGCGGTACGGCCGCGACCACCGCTCCGACGTCTCGCTCCGCGTCGTGGCAGACCACATGCGCGCGGGCGTGATGCTCGTCGGCGACGGCGTGCTGCCCTCCAACGAGGGCCGGGGCTACGTCCTGCGCCGCATGCTCCGCCGCGCGATCCGCAACCTCCGCCTGCTCGGCGCGGGCGAGGAGCGGTACATGCACGAGCTCACCGCCGTGACCATCGACGTCATGGGCCAGCAGTACCCCGAGCTCAAGGCGGACGCGGCCAACATCCACACGGTGATCGACGCGGAGGAGACGTCCTTCCTCGGCACGCTCCGCACGGGCACGGCGATCTTCGACGCGGCCGTGGAGGAGACCAAGCGCAAGGGCGCGCCGACCCTCAGCGGGACCGAGGCGTTCCAGCTCCACGACACGTACGGCTTCCCGATCGACCTCACCCTGGAGATGGCGTCCGAGCAGGGCCTCCAGGTCGACGAGGAGGGCTTCCGCCGGCTCATGAAGGAGCAGCGGGATCGGGCCAAGGCGGACGCGGCGGCCAAGAAGACCGGAAACGCGGACATCTCCGTCTTCAGCAACATCCTGGAGAAGGCCGGCAAGGTCGACTTCCTGGGCTACGACCACACCACCGCCGAGGCGGGCGTCATCGGCCTGCTCGTGGACGGAGGGGCCGTTCCGGCGGCGGGCGCGGGCACCACGGTGGAGGTCGTCCTGGACCGCACCCCGTTCTACGCCGAGGGCGGCGGCCAGCTCTCCGACCAGGGCGTCATCCGCACGGACGGCGCGGAGGTCGAGGTCGTGGACGTCCAGTCGCCGGTTGCCGGGCTCGTCGTGCACCGGGGCAAGGTCCGCACGGGCGAGATCCGGATCGGCGACCAGGCGCACGCCGAGATCGACCTGGAGCGGCGCCGCGCGATCTCGCGCAGCCACACCGCGACCCACCTGGTCCACCGGGGCTTCCGCAACGCGCTCGGCGAGTCGGCGGCCCAGGCGGGCTCGGAGAACTCGCCCGGCCGCTTCCGCTTCGACTTCACGGCGGCCGGGGCGGTCTCGCACACTGTCCTGCGCGACGTCGAGGACGAGGTGAACGCCGTCCTGATCAACGACCTCAAGGTCAACGCGTACTACACCTCCCAGGCGGAGGCCCGGGCGATGGGCGCGCTCGCGCTCTTCGGCGAGAAGTACGGCAACGAGGTGCGCGTCGTCGAAGTGGGCGACTACTCCCGTGAGCTGTGCGGCGGCACCCATGTCGCCAGCTCGGGCCAGCTCGGCCTGGTCAAGGTGCTCGGGGAGGCGTCGATCGGCGCGGGCGTGCGCCGGGTCGAGGCTCTCGTCGGCCTCGACGCCTTCCGCTTCCTCGCCCGCGAGAGCGTGCTGGTCGCCCAGCTCAGCGAGCAGCTCAAGACCCGCCGCGAGGAGCTTCCCGAGCGCATCGAGGGCATCGTCACCCGGCTGCGCACCGCGGAGAAGGAGCTCGACAAGCTGCGGTCGGCGCAGGTGCTCGCCGTCGCCGGGGAGCTGGCCGGCGGGGCCCGCGACATCCAGGGCGTTTCCGTGGTGACGCACCGCGCGCCTGATGGCACCTCCCCGGACGACCTGCGTAAACTCGCCCTCGATGTGCGCGGCCGGTTCCCGGGCGACCGCGCGGCGGTTGTCGTCGTGTCCGGCGTGCCCTCAGACCGGCCGGTCGTCGTGGCCGCGGTCAACGAGGCGGGACGCGAGCGCGGTCTGAAGGCCGGGCAGTTGGTCGGCGTCGCCGCCAGGACGCTTGGGGGTGGCGGTGGCGGCAAGGACGATGTGGCGCAGGGCGGCGGAGCCCGTCCGGAGGCGATCGGCGACGCGCTGCGCGCGGTCGAGGAGACGATCTCCTCTTCTCTCTCCTGACGGCTTCCCGGCAGGTGGAGATCGCGCCATGAGGCACGGCGTCAGGCTGGGCGTCGACGTCGGATCGGTCCGGATCGGCGTGGCTCGCAGCGACCCTTCGGGGCTGCTGGCCACGCCCGTCGAGACCGTGAAGCGGGGCCGGGGCGACCTGGACAGGATCGCGGCCATCACCGCGGAGCACGAGGCGATCGAGGTCCTCGTCGGGCTCCCCACGTCCCTGTCGGGGCGGGAGAGCCACGCCGCCGCGGCCGCGCGGGCCTTCGCCGCCCAGCTCGCCGTACGGCTGTCGCCCACCCCGGTCCGGATGGTGGATGAGCGGCTGAGCACGGTGACAGCGCAGCAGGGGCTGCGGTCCAGCGGAGTGAAGGCGCGAAACCAGCGCGGCGTCATCGACCAGGCGGCGGCCGTCGTGCTGCTCCAGGCCGCGCTCGACGGGGAGAGAGCCACGGGCAGACCGCCCGGTCAACCGGTGCGACCGCCGGGCGGCGCGCCCGGCGAGGAAGCGAGCGGCGGGACCGGCAGGTGAGCCGCGCACCGGCCGTCGTGGCCGGAGGCGCCGCGCTGCTGACCGCCGCGGTCGTGTTCGGCGTCTACTCCTTCCTGCGGCCGGCTCCGGGGCCACAGGACTTCGAGGGCGCCGGCTCGGACGCCGTCACGGTCGAGATCAGTCCCGGAGCCAGCGCCGGTGAGATCGCGGAGACCCTCAAGCGGGCGGGTGTGGTGGCGAGCGCCCAGTCGTTCGTCCAGGCGGTCGTCGAGCGGTCGAAGGAGGGCAGCCTCCGGCCCGGCCGCTATCGCCTGAAGCGCCGTATGGCGGCCTCCTCGGCCCTCGATCTCCTGCTGGCCCCGAAATCACGGGTGGTGCGCAGGGTCACGGTCCCGGAGGGCCTGCGGACCTCCGAGGTGTTGACCACGCTCTCGGCCGGATCCGGCATCCCGCTGGCGGACTTCACCAAGGCCGTCGCCGAGCCCTCCGGCCTGCGCCTGCCGGCCTACGCCGACGGCAAGGTGGAGGGTTTCCTGTTCCCGGCGACCTACGAGGTCGAGCCGGGGGCGACGGCCCGCGATCTGCTGAAGAACATGATCGCCCGGTTCGGCGCGGCCGCCCGGCATGTCGGCCTCGGGAAGGTCACACCCGAGCGGGGCCTGACGCCCCTGGAGGTGGTGACCGTGGCCAGCATCATCCAGGCGGAGGGCGGCCAGGATTCCGAGTTCCCGAAGATCGCTAGAGTGATCTACAACCGGCTCCAGCGGGGTGCGAAGCTGGAGATGGACAGCACGGTCAACTACGCGCTCCGCAGGCACACGCTCAAGGTCTCGCAGCAGGACACCAAGGTCGCCTCGCCGTACAACACCTACGCGCGCGCGGGGCTGCCTCCAGGGCCGATCGCGAACCCGGGGGAGAGTGCCCTGATGGCGGCGCTTCGTCCCGCAAAAGGTGATTGGTACTGGTTTGTCACCACGGATCCACGCCATAGAATCACCAAATTCACTGACAAAGAGACGGAGTTCCTGAAATATCGGGAAGAGCTGAACAGGAATCTCGGGGCGAACTGAGTTGGGCGCCCCGGGGCCAGCGACTCCGCGACGCCGGAACACCCCTCGGTTTGGCGCACTCGCTTGACGCGGGGCCAGTCCTACCGGGAGATTGGCCAGCGCACTATGAATGATCTGGACATGGACTTCCTGCTGGGCGCCGAGGACGACGACGGACCTCCGCGCCGGACCCGTGGCAGCCGCAGCCAGCAGCGCCGTAGCCGCAGGCGGCGCAAGCGGCAGCGCCGGAAGGGGTTCGCCGCGACGCTGTTCGCCATCGTGGTGATCATCGGCGTCCTCGGCGGCGTGGGCTACCTGGGGTTCAACTGGGTGCGCGACGTGGTGATCCCCAAGGACTTCACCGGAGAGGGGTCCGGGGAGGTCGTGATCGAGATCAAGGAGGGGGCCTCCGCCTCCGAGGTCGCCCAGACCCTTGAGGAGCAGGGCGTCGTGGCCAGCGCGCGCGCGTTCGTCAACGCCATCGGCGCGGCCGGGAAGAGCTCCTCGCTCCAGCCGGGCGAGTACACCATGCGCAAGGGCATGTCGGCGGCCTCCGCCGTCGCCCTGCTCGACCCGAAGAACCGGGTGCTCAACCGGCTGACGATCCGCGAGGGCCTGCGGCTCAGCAAGATCTTCACCGAGCTCTCCACCGCCACGGGCAAGCCGGTCGAGGAGTTCAAGCAGGCGGCCCGCGGCGACATCGGGCTGCCGAAGTACGCCAAGGGACGGCTGGAGGGCTTCGCCTTCCCGGCGACCTACGAGGTCAGCCCCAAGCAGACCCCGGCCCAGATCCTCACGGCGATGGTGGACCGGTTCAACCAGACCGCCGAGCGGATCGATCTCGAAGGCAAGGCGAAGCAGATCGGCCGGACCCCCAGGGAGATCATCACCATCGCGAGCATCGTCCAGGCCGAGTCCGGCAACCAGGGCGACATGGCGAAGGTGGCGCGGGTCATCTACAACCGGCTCACCCGCAACCCGCAGATGAAGCTGGAGATGGACAGCACGCTCATGTACGGCCTCGGCAAGTACGGCATCGCCGCGTCGAACGCCGACCTGCAGAGCAACTCGCCGTACAACACCTACAAGCGCCTCGGCCTGCCTCCCGGCCCGATCACCAACCCCGGCGACCACGCCATCGAGGCCGCGCTGCACCCGGCCGACGGCACCTGGCTCTGGTTCGTGACCGTCGACCCCCAGAAGGGCATCACGAAGTTCACCGACAAGGAGTCGGAGTTCTGGAAGCTCCGCCAGGAGTTCAACAGGAACCACGGATGACCGGCCCGCACCGCGGCACCGGCCCGCGTCCCGGTCGAGCCCGGGGCGCCGTCCTCGGCTCGCCGATCGCCCACTCGCTCTCCCCGATCCTGCACCGCACGGCGTACGCCGGGCTGGGGCTCGGGGACTGGAGCTACGACGCGATCGAGTGCGCCGAGGGGGACCTGGCCACCCTGATGGAGTCGCTGGGCCCCGAATGGGCGGGCCTGTCGCTAACGATGCCGCTCAAGCGGGCGGTCCTTCCCCTGCTGGACACGGTGTCCGACCTGGCGGTCGAGGTGGGCGGCGCCAACACGGTGGTCTTCCGGGACGGCGCCCGGCACGGGGAGAACACCGACGTCTACGGGATCGTCCAGACGCTCGCCGAGGCCGGAGTCGCCGCGCCCTCGGCGGCCACGATCCTCGGCGGTGGCGCGACGGCCGCCTCCGCCCTGGCGGCCCTCCGCGAGATGGGGCTGGCCGAGGTCACCCTGGTCGTGCGGAACGCCTCCCGCGCGGGGGAGACCCTGGACGTGGCGGAGCGGCTCGGGGTGGCGGTGGCCGTACGGACCCTGGACGGGTTCGACAGGTCGGGCGTGGACGGCGATCTGGTGATCTCCACCCTGCCCTCGGGCGCGGCGGACGGCTTCGCCCACGAGATCGCCGCGGCCCTGCCCGACAAGGGCGCCCTGTTCGACGTGGTCTACTCGCCGTGGCCCACCGCGCTGGCGAGAGCCGTACGGGACCGGGGCGGGGCCGTCATCGGCGGCTTCCCGATGCTGCTCCACCAGGCGGTCAAGCAGGTGGAGCTCATGACGGGGCGTGCCGACGTCCCCGTGGAGGCCATGCGGGCCGCCGGCGAGGCCGAGATCGCCCGCCGTGCGGCTCAGGAATAGTTCGGAGTCCGGCGAGGTTGTGGTAACGTAAGTCATCGATCGGTCCGGCATGCCAGCTGGACGCGCAAGCGGAGGTCCTCCTCCCACCTGTTTCCGCCGGAAGGCGGACGGGTCAAGGATCACACCGGAGTTTTCGGTAGGAGAGCTCTGTGACCCCGCATGCGTGACGTGCGGGGTTTTCTGTGTTTCCCGCACGGTCGAGCATCTAGAGCGGAAGTCTTTTGGAGGTCCCATCAGCACCGAGCCCCGCATCAACGATCGTATTCGTGTGCCGGAGGTCCGCCTCGTCGGCCCGAACGGCGAACAGGTCGGCATCGTCTCCATCGGGGATGCGCTGAAGCTGGCCCAGGAGGCCGACCTCGATCTGGTCGAGGTCGCGGCGACGGCCCGGCCTCCCGTGTGCAAGCTCATGGACTACGGCAAGTTCAAGTACGAGTCGGCCATGAAGGCGCGCGAGGCCCGTCGCAACCAGGCACACACGATCATCAAGGAGATCAAGCTCCGGCCGAAGATCGACCCGCACGACTACGAGACCAAGAAGGGTCACGTCGTGCGCTTCCTCAAGGCAGGGGACAAGGTCAAGGTCACGATCATGTTCCGGGGTCGCGAGCAGTCCCGGCCGGAGCTCGGTTTCCGGCTGTTGCAGCGGCTCGCGGAGGACGTCACCGAGCTCGGCTTCGTCGAGTCGCAGCCCAAGCAGGACGGGCGCAACATGATCATGGTGATCGGACCGCACAAGAAGAAGGCCGAGGCCAAGGCCGAGAAGGCCGCGGCGAAGGCCGCGCGCGGCGGGGAGCAGGCGGCGGAGGAATCCGTCTCCGAGCCCGCGGCGCAGCCCGCTCAGGCCGAGTGACGAACTCCGTCTGAGCGGCCAGACAGCCAGCAGACGACGCACGGGAAAGCCGAGACCGGGACGGTCTCGCGGAGTCAGGCATGCCGCCGGCTCGGGTACCGGCCCGGCCCGTCGGCACGGACAAATGAGGGAGAGACGGCTGACATGCCGAAGATGAAGACGCACAGCGGTGCGAAGAAGCGGTTCCGGCTGACCGGTTCCGGCAAGATCGTTCGCCGCCGTGCCAACCGTGCGCACTACAACGAGTGGAAGTCGTCCACCTTGACGCGCCGTCTCGAGGGTCTCGCCGTCATGTCCGACGCCGACACCAAGAAGATCAAGAAGCTGCTCGCGAAGTAACGACCCCGGGGAGATAGAACAACATGGCACGCGTGAAGCGGGCGCTCAACGCCAAGAAGAAGCGCAGGGTCGTCCTCGAGCGGGCGAGTGGCTACCGGGGTCAGCGGTCGCGGCTGTACCGCAAGGCCAAGGAGCAGATGCTCCACTCGATGACCTATGCGTACCGGGACCGCAAGGACAAGAAGGGCACCTTCCGGCGCCTGTGGATCCAGCGCATCAACGCCGCGGCCCGCCTGAACGGCATGACCTACAACCGGTTCATTCAGGGCCTGCGTCTCGCCGGCATCGAGGTGGACCGCAAGATCCTCGCCGACCTCGCGGTGAACGACGCCCAGACCTTCGCCACGCTGGTCGAGTCCGCCAAGAAGGCGCTCCCGTCCGACGTGAACGCGCCGGTCGCGTAACACTGCTCAAGTGAGGGCCCACCGACATCCGGTGGGCCCTCATTCATCTTTCAGGGGTCGTCCGCGAGGGGGAATGGGGAAGGCATGGCGGAGCTCACCAACATCAGGTCGCCGCGGGTCAAGGCGGCCCGGAGGCTGACCAAGCGGGCCTTCCGCGACCGGGACAGGGCGTTCCTGGCCGAGGGGCCGCAGGCCGTGCGCGAGGCCCTGGCCATCGAGGACGTCACGGTCGAGTTGTTCGCCACCGTCGAGGCGGAGACGCGGCACGCCGACATCGTGGCCGCCGCCACGGCCGCGGGCGTCCCCGTGTTCCGCGCCAGCGGCGAGGTCATGGCCGAGCTGACCCAGACGGTCACGCCCCAGGGGCTCCTGGCCGTCTGCCGGTTCGTCCACGTCCCGCTGGCCGAGGCCGTGCCGCCCGGCTCCCGGCTGGTCGCCCTGCTCGCCAATGTCCGCGACCCCGGCAACGCCGGCACGGTCCTCCGTACGGCCGACGCCGCCGGGGGCGACGCCGTCGTGTTCACCGACGCCTCGGTGGACCCCTACAACGGCAAGTGCGTCAGGGCCAGCGCGGGAAGCCTCTTCCACCTGCCCGTGGTGACCGGCGTCCCCGTGGCGCAGGCCGTACGGCAGGCGCGGGAGGCCGGGCTGAGGATCCTCGCCGCCGACGGGGCGGGCACCCGGACGCTCGACGACGTCGACCTGGCCCGCCCGACCGCGTGGCTGTTCGGCAACGAGGCGTGGGGGCTTCCGCCCGAGCTTCTCGAACTGGCCGACGAGGTGGTCCGGGTGCCGATCTACGGACGGGCCGAGAGCCTCAACCTGGCCACCGCCGCGGCGGTCTGCCTCTACGCTTCCGCGCGGGTTCAACGGCAGACCTTACATTCCGTGGAAGAACCCACCACCCCGGCCGGCTGAGGCTGCTGAAGGTCCCGGGAAACCCGCTATTGTCGGCGATGGAGTCGCGCGAGTGGGGGCGGCGCGGGTCTGGCTTCGCGGGTTTCCAAGGGTCTCCGCGGGGTCTCCGGGGGGTTTCCAAGGGTCGAGGAGGCAGTCTCGTGCGAGGTGACGACACCCCCGGCGGCGCCCTTACCGGGGCGTCCGGCGGGAGTGCGCACATCGACGTGGACGAGCTTCCCGACGGGCTCATCGCGGCCGACCACGACGGCACCGTCCTGCTCGTCAACCGGGCCGCCGAACGGCTGACCGGGGTGAGCGGGGCGGCCGCGATCGGCAGGCACATCAACGACGTCCTGCCGTTCCGCGACCCCGACGGCCGCGACTGGTGGAAGTCGCTCGACCCGCGCGGCGGCCTGCCGACCCGCAGCCGGCAGCCGGAGCGCCCGGTGCATCTGCCCGGCCGCCAGGAGTTACTCGTCGCCGTCAGGTTCGTCCGCAGGCCCGAGCGCGGCGGCCCGGTCGTCCGGGTCGTGATGACGCTCAGGGACGCCTCGGCCAGGGCCCGCGTCGAGCGCAGCCGCGCCGACCTCGTCTCCACCGTCGCACACGAGCTCCGATCCCCGCTGACCAGCGTCAAGGGGTTCACCGCGACGCTGCTCGCGAAATGGGACCGGTTCACCGACGCCCAGAAGCTCGTCATGCTGCAGACGGTCAACGCCGACGCCGACCGGGTCACCCGGCTGATCACCGAGCTTCTCGACGTGTCCCGGATCGAGTCCGGCCGGCTGGAGGTCCACCGGCAGGTCGTCGACATGCCGGCGCGGGCCCGCAGGATCATCGCGGGCCGGGTGGCCGCGGGGGAGCCCGAGGAACGGTTCCGCCTGGAGGTCCGCGGCGAGCTGCCCGAGACCTGGCTCGACCAGGACAAGATCGACCAGATCCTGGCCAACCTCGTGGAAAACGGAGTGCGGCACGGACGCGGTACGGTGACCATAGTGATGGAGCCGGTCGAGTGGGGAGTAGCCGTGTCGGTGCGTGACCAGGGCGAGGGTGTGGCACCCGAGCTGGTCACCCGTGTCTTCCGCCAGTTCTGGCGGGGCAACGGGCGCCGCAGGGGCGGCACCGGGCTCGGCCTGTTCATCGTCAAGGGCCTGGTCGAGGCCCACGGCGGCACGATCAGCGTGCAGCGCGCACCCGGCGGGGGCGCGGATTTCCGATTTATCCTGCCCACCGGCACGCCTGACTTCGCCTGAGCTCGCCGAGCTCCCTTCGCGCGGATGACGGCCCGGTGGGCTGATCGGAAGTGCCGCGACCGGCGAGATTTGCTCGGAGCAAAGATTGACGGGAGGGGCACTAGACTCGACCCGCTGAGCGCCCTGCGCTCGCCTGCCCTGGATACGGAGCTCTCTCTTGTCGAACACCTATGACCCGGTCGAGGTGACGCCGTTGCACGCCGACGAAGTCGAGCGGGCGCAGGCCGACGCCCTCGCCGCGATCGCCGCGGCGCGCGACCTCGACGACCTGAAGCAGGCGCGGCTCGCCCACGCCGGTGACCGCTCGCCGATCGCGCTGGCCAACCGCGAGATCGGCGCGCTCCCGCCCGCGGCCCGCGCCGAGGCGGGCAAGCGGATCGGCGCGGCCCGCAAGGCCATCGGCGAGGCGCTCGGCGCCCGCCAGGCCCAGCTCGAAGCCGAGCGCGACGCGCGCGTCCTCATCGAGGAGGCGGTCGACGTCACGCTGCCCTGGGACCGGGCGCCCCGCGGCGCCAGGCACCCGCTCACCACCCTGCAGGAGCGCGTCGCCGACGCGTTCGTCGCGATGGGCTACGAGGTGGCGGAGGGTCCCGAGCTCGAGGGCGAGTGGTTCAACTTCGACGCGCTGAACATCGCGCCCGACCACCCGGCCCGGTCCGACCACGACACGTTCTTCGTGGAGAGCACCGACTCCGGCAAGGTGCTGCGCACCCAGACCTCTCCGGTGCAGATCCGCGCCCTGCTGTCGCGCCCGCTGCCCGTCTACGTGATCTCGCCGGGCAAGGTCTTCAGGACCGACGAGCTCGACGCCACCCACACCCCGGTCTTCCACCAGGTCGAGGGCCTCGCGGTGGACAAGGGCCTGACCATGGCCCACCTCAAGGGCACGCTGGACCGGTTCGCGGAGGTGATGTTCGGCGAGGGCATCACGACCCGCTTCCGGCCGAACTACTTCCCGTTCACCGAGCCGTCGGCCGAGATGGACCTGCGCTGCTTCGTCTGCCGCGGCTCCTCGGCCGTCCCCGGCAACCCGCCCTGCCGCACGTGCAAGTCCGAGGGCTGGATCGAGTGGGGCGGCTGCGGCATGGTCAACCCGCGTGTGCTGATCGCGTGCGGCGTCGACCCGGCCGTCTACTCCGGCTTCGCCTTCGGCATGGGCATCGAGCGGACACTGATGTTCCGCCACAACGCCGAGGACATGCGCGACATGGTCGAGGGCGACATCCGCTTCACCCTGCCGTTCGGAATGGAGGTCTGATGAAGGTCCCGCTTTCATGGCTGCGGGAGTACGTCGATCTCCCCGCCGTCACGGCGCAGGAGGTCGCGGACAGGCTCACCGCCGCCGGCCTGAAGCTAGAGTCGATCACCTCGCACGGCCACGAGATCAAGAACGTGGTCGTCGGCCGGGTCCTCGAGATCGAGGAGCTGGCCGGGTTCAAGAAGTCCATTCGGCACTGCCAGGTCGAGGTCGGGGAGGCCACGCCGCGCGAGATCGTGTGCGGGGCCACCAACTTCGACGTGGGCGCCGTGGTCCCGGTGGCGCTGCCCGGCGCCGTCCTTCCCGGGGGTTTCGAGATCGGCTCCCGCAAGACGTACGGCCGGCTGTCGGACGGCATGATCTGCTCGGAGGCCGAGCTGGGCATCGCCGACTCCTCGCCCGGCATCCTCCTGCTGCCGGACGACACGCCCATCGGCGCGGACGTGGTCGAGCTGCTCGGCCTGCGCGACGACGTGCTGGAGCTGGAGATCACTCCGGACATCGGCTATGCCCTGTCGGTCCGCGGCGTCGCCCGCGAGGCGGCCACCGCGTTCGGCGTGCCGTTCCGCGACCCCGCGGCGGTCGAGTCGCCCACCGAGGCCGGTGAGTCGTGGCCGGCGTCGATCGCCGACCCGACCGCCTGCGACCGGTTCGTGCTGCGCTCGGTCTCCGGCTTCGACCCCGCCGCCGAGAGCCCGCTCTGGATGCGGGTACGGCTGGCCCGCGCCGGCATGCGGCCGGTCTCGCTGGCCGTGGATATCACCAACTACGTGATGCTGGAGCTCGGCCAGCCGCTCCACGCCTTCGACCGGTCCCGCCTGTCCGGCGGAATCGTCGTACGGCGGGCCCTTCCGGGCGAGACGCTGGAGACGCTGGACCACGTGGTCAGGAAGCTCCACGAGGACGACATCCTGATCACCGACGACTCGGGCCCGATCTCGATGGCGGGCACGATGGGCGGCCTGCACACCGAGATCTCCGGCGCCTCGACCGACATCGTGATCGAGGCGGCGCACTTCTCGGCCACCGGCATCGCGCGGGAGTCCCGCAGGCACAACCTGGTGAGCGAGGCGTCCAAGCGGTTCGAGCGCGGCGTCGACCGGGAGCTTCCGCTGGCCGCGTCGTGGCGTGCCGTACAGCTCCTCGTCGAGCTGGGAGGAGCCACGGCCGAGCCGGGGGTGACCCACGCCGAGGTCGAGGTGGCCCCGGTGAGGATCACCATCCCGGCCGGCCACCCCGACCGCGTCGCGGGCGTGCCGTACGGGCGGGAGACCGTGATCCGCCGGCTGGAGCAGGTGGGCTGCACGGTGGTGGACGGGGTCGTCGCCCCGTCCGAGGGCGGCCAGACTGGAGGCGGGCGCGGGGTCGCGGCCACCGGTGTGGTGTCGAGCGGCGACCTGGCCGACAAGCTGGCCGTGCGCGGCGACGACCTGATCACGGTCACGCCGCCGAGCTGGCGGCCGGACCTTACCGACCCGAACGACCTGGCCGAGGAGGTCATCCGCCTCGAAGGGTACGAGCGGCTGCCGTCGGTCCTCCCCGCCGCTCCGGCCGGGGCCGGGCTGACGGAGGGGCAGCGGCTGCGCCGGCGGGTGGGCCGGGCGCTGGCGCTTTCCGGGTACGTCGAGGTGCTGTCGTATCCGTTCATCGGCGTGCGCGACCTCGACAACCTGCAGTTCCCCGAGGGCGACCCCCGCAGGCGGGCGACCCGGTTGGTCAACCCGCTGAGCGAGGACGAGCCGTACATGCGGACCACGCTGCTGCCGGGCCTGCTGAAGACCCTGGTCCGCAACGTGGGCCGCGGCTTCGCCGACGTGGCGCTGTTCGAGACCGGGCTGGTCTACCGGCCGGAGCCGGACGCGCCGGCGAAGGCCCCGGTGCTCCCGGTCGATCGCGTGCCGACGGCGGAGGAACTCGCCGAGATCGAGACCGCGCTGCCCAGGCAGCCGGTCCGGGTGGCGGTGGTCCTCGTCGGCGAGTTCGAGCGGTCCGGCTGGTGGGGCGCAGGCCGTCAGGCGTCCTGGGCGGACGCCATCGAGGCCGCCCGCACCGTCGCCCGCGAGGCCGGGCTGGAGCTCGGGATCCAGGCTGACCAGCACGAGCCGTGGCACCCCGGCCGGTGCGCCGCGCTGTACGTCGGGGAGACCCTGCTCGGCCATGCGGGAGAGCTGCACCCGCGCGTCGTCGAGGCGTACGGCCTGCCCCCGCGCACGGCCGCCATGGAGCTGGAGCTGTCGCTTCTCGTGCCGTCCGAGCCGGCGCAGACGCCGGCCGTGTCCGCCTACCCGGTGGCCACGCAGGACGTCGCGCTGATCGTCGCGGCCGAGACGCCGGTCGCGCTCGTGGAGGCGGCGCTCCGCGAGGGAGCGGGAGAGCTGCTGGAGTCGATCCGGCTGTTCGACGTCTACACGGGTGAGCAGGTGGGTGAGGGGAACAAGTCCCTTGCCTACACGCTGCGCTTCCGGGCGCCCGACCGGACGCTCACGGCCGAGGAGACCACCGCGGCCCGCGACGCCGCAGTGGCCCTCGCCGGCTCGCGCACCGGAGCCCAGCTCCGCGGCGCCTGACCCACCCCCTCGCGCGTGATCATGCACAGGTTCCGCGTGGGGCATGCTAACCAGCACGGACTTGGTGCGTGATCATGCATGGACTCCGCCTTGTACGGCCAACCAGGTCGTTGCTCTTTGGTGATCATGCACTGTCAACAGTGCATGATCACCAAATGCAAAGGGCCAGGTCTCAAGGGTCTACGCGGAAGGCGTGCATGATCACGTCATGAGAGCAGTGCTGGTGGAGGCGTCATCCCAGGAACCTGTGCATGATCATCCATGTTCCGCTCACTCTCTACATTTCACTCCATGTTTCACGAGGTGTAGAGCTCGAGCTCGTACAGCGAGTAGCCGTACGAGGTGCCGCGCTTGACCCCTTGCATGCGGACGTAGCGGGCGTTGACCGGCGTGAACGTCACGTTGTCCACGCCGCCGTTGCCGGTCGTGGTCGAGTACGCCGTGGTCCAGGTGCTCCCGTCGGACGACGTCTGGATCTTGTACGACGAGCCGTACGCCGACTCCCAGCGGAGGATCGCCCGCCCGACGGTCTTCGCCGTGCCGAGATCGACCTGCAGATACTGGCTGTCGCTCCAGCCGCTCGCCCAGCGGGTCGTCGGGTCGCCGTCCACCGCCTTGTCCGCCGTGTAGGAGCCCTGCGTGCTGGACGCGCTCGCCGTACGAGTGAGCGCCAGGTTCGAGATCGTGTCCCCCCGGTGGGCGGGGAAGGACACGACCTGCTGGTACGTCGGCCGGTTCTGCCATGAGATCAGCGAGTGCTTGATGCCGCCGAGCGGCGACTGCCGGATGGCGTCCGCGCACCACTGGTCGCCCGCCGAGCAGGCGTCGTCGGCCGGGTAGGTGGTGGTCGCCGCCTCACCCAGCGCCGCCGACAGGCTGTTCAGTAGGACCGTACGGCAGGCCGCCACGGTGTCGCCGCAGAACCTCGCCGGCAGCGGCGCGCCCACCGGGTCGCCCAGCACGGCCCGGATGTCCTTGTCCACGTAGCCCCACCAGCCGTACTGGAACGACGAGCCCTTGTGGGTCTGCGCCTCGTTGGCCGAGGTGGCCAGGTTGGACTTGTCGTCCTCCTGGTGCCCCGAGGGCGACTCGTTGATCTGCAGCGTGTTGATCAGCGACTGGTAGAGCCCGTCGCCGAGGCCGGGCTTGAACTCGGCCCTGACGAGCTTCGGCCACCAGGCGTCGAAGATCCGGATGGCGTCGGCGTTCGCGTAGGTCTTGCTGCCGGGGGAGGTCTCGGCCCGCTTGGCGCCGGCCGACGCCCACGCGGAGAGCTTGGACACCGCCGAGGCGAGGGCCGGGTCGGCCACCGCGCTGCTGTTGATCACCCGCAGGAGGTTGGGCAGCACCTTCCAGCCGCGCAGGTCCGTCGTGGCGGCCGATGCCATGATCTTGACGACTCCGGAGCGGTCGAGCGTCCCCGAGCTCAGCGCCGCCTTGACGGGGGCGTCGAGCAGGTCGCCGCGGTGAACCGGCCCGAAGCTGAAGTTGCCGTCGGCCGCGCCGTAGTCCCTGGCCTGCTTGTTGTTCCAGCTGACGAAGTAGTCCTGGTTGACCGCCTGCGGGTGGGTGCTCGGAGCCGCGTAGGTCGCCGTGTTGGTCGACGGGTCGAATCCGGCCCACTCGTGGGCGGCGTCACCGGCCATCGGGAGGTTGGGGTCGGAGACCGCCGACCTGACCGGGTCGTTGCCGGACATGAAGTACGCCGTGTCGGCCGAGTTGACGTAGAACCAGTTGAACGCGAACCCGATCTTGGATGCGGAGTTCTGGAACGCCGCGGCCGATCCCATCTCGCCGGGGTCGTTGAACATCTGGAACCCGACCGCCGAGTCCGCCTCGTGCTGGTAGGTCGAGCGGAGCGTGGTGAAGGCCGTCGGGACCCCGCCGACCGTGCCGCGCCACGTCACCAGGCCGTACTTCGTCCGTTTGATCACCAGGTCGTAGGAGCCCGCCCCGGTGGAGTCGGCCGTGCTCGGCTTCCACGAGTTGGTCTTCTTCAGCGTCTCCATCGCGGTGCAGACGCCATGGTGGAGGTAGTGGTTCGAGCCCGTCGTCGGCGTTCCGCCGTTCGGGTCGCAGAGGGTGACGGCGTAGGTGTCGGTGATGTCCTGCAGGCTGGAGGTGGCGCTCCAGGCGTAGTCGGTGCCCCGGCCGAGCAGCACGTAGAGGTTGAGCCCGGAGAACGCGGCCCCGCGTGCCCGGATGCCCGGTCCCGAGATCTCCTCCAGCATCAGCAGCTGCGGCGAGAAGTAGCCGGTCTGCGGGCCGAAGACCGCGATCGGATGCCCGCCGGCCGATTTCGCGGCGGAGACCACGATCGCGTTCGACATGCTCGGCTGCGAATTGTCGACCGTCAGGCCGGTCAGCGCGCTCGTGCCGGCCGTGGTGGCGGAGGTCGCCGTCCCCGTCTCGTTCTCGGTGATGTCGACGGGCGCCGTCGTGGCGTCGGGGAGGACCACCCCGGTGGCGCCGGCGGGCGTGGCCCCCGACGGGAAGCTCTGGCCGTTGTGCAGGGTCAGCACGGTCTCCGGGTCGTTCTGCTGGCGGAAGGCCGCCCACATCTGGTCGCCCGCCGCCGTGCCGTACTTGGCTCTGGCGGCGACCCGGACGAGGGCCGACTGCATCTCGGCGCCGCCACCGCCGCCGAACAGGCCGCCGATCACCCCGGCGATCGCGATGAGGTCGGTCATGGTGAAGTCGACCGGCCCGCCCGCGTTGGTGATCGAGTCGAGATGCCCGGTCAGCACGTACTCACCCGGGCAGTTGCGGCCGGCCATGCAGGCGTCGATGTACGCGTTGATCCCGGCGACGTAGTTCTGGACGTCGGAGTAGAGCTGCGCGCCCTTCGGCCCCGAGTTCTTGAGGCGGTCGATCTGCGCCTGGAGGTCGGCCTCGGTGTAGGGGGAGTTGCGCCAGACGCTCTGCTCCAGGTCCCTGTTGCCCTTGGCCCCTCCCGCGAACGGGGTCAGCTCGCCCCGGCCGACGTGCCGCATGAGATCCATCAGCCAGAGGCGGTCCTGCCCGCCCGCGTAGCCCGCGCCGTACATCGTGCCCGCGCGGGTCGTGCCGGTGATGTGCGGGACGCCGGTCGCCTTGTCGCGGACGATCGTGACGTCCGAGCGCGGGCTGACCGTGCTCTCCACCTGGCCGGCCGGCACGCCGAACCCGCTGTCGTTGAAGAACGCGGTGATCTGGTCGTCGGTGAGGCCGGTGTACCCGGAGATCAGGTTGGCGTACTTGCCGAGCTGGTCGGCGCTGTGGCGGGGGTAGGTGCCGAAGCCCTGGTTGCCCAGGATGTCGACGAGTGTGGCGTTGCCGTTCTGACCGGGCGGCAGCACGTCGGCGCACTGGCCGAGGCAGTAGTCGTCCGGAGGGTAGTAGGGGGCCGCCGAGGCGGGCGTGGCCGGCAGGCCGGCGATGAGAAGGGCGATCGCGGCGGCGGTGGTGACCGCTCGCCTGGCCGCCCGGCGAAGGCGCGCGTGCATGGGGGAACTTCCCTTCGCTAATCGGGGGGTGAAGGGACGGATGGGAGGTGCTCACGCGCGCGAATATGAGCAGTGCTCAACTCTGGACGATACTCGGCGGTAACCAGAGGAGCAATGGGGAATGTGAAGCCGCCCCCGCGGGGGAACCGGTGCCTGCCTCAGCGCCTGGCTGTGCCTTGTCTCGGCGTCGCGTCGGCGTCGCCTCAGAGGCTGTCGATCTCGCTCAGGTCGATGTCGATCTCGAAGGGGACGGAGACCTTGACGCGGTCGTGGTAGATGCCGGTCAGCGCGTACGACCTGGTGGCCGGGTCGAGCTCGTAGACGTAGACGGTGGGCTGCCCCGACTGGTTCTCCACCCGCCAGAAGTGGGGCAGAGCCGCCTCGGCGTAGAGCTGCGGCTTGCGCTTCCGGTCCCGCTCCTCCGAGTCCGGCGACACCACTTCAATGGCGAGGACGACATCTTTCGCCTCATACGCCGTCTGGTCTCGTCCGTGCTCCGCCTGGGCGTGGATGACGACGATGTCCGGCTCCGGGCGCTGTCGCGGCCCCAGAACGACGCTCATCTCGCGTCGCACGCGAAGATCGGCAGGGGCGAAGTCGCGCAGGACCTTCTCGAGGAGAAAGAGAAGGAGGGTGTGGAAGGAGGCTTGGGGGCTCACGAAGACCAAGCTTCCATCAATCAACTCTGTGTGCGCGGGCAAATCCGGAAGGTGATCGAGGTCGGCTGCGGTGAAACCCTCCGGAGGAGGAAACACCCAGTTGGGAAGCGCCGGCGAGGTGTCCATCGCCTCCCCCTCGGGCAGTTGCGGAGAGTCACCCATCACGTCGCTCCGTACCTCTACCGTCATGCGCTCACCGTAGCAACGGGAGGCCGTCCGACGGGGACATTCCCCGTAGCGCACGATCGACTCCTCGCGAGAGCCGTACGGAAGGTCAGGCGGGGGTGGGTTCCTCGGCGCGGCGGGCGCGTTCGGCGAGGGCGTACTCGTCCGTCCGGGCATCGTAGCTCCGGAACCTCGGCAGGACAGTCGCCATCAGCGCGACCGCACCCACGCAGAGCAGGCCGCCCGCACCCAGCGAGAAGCGGGTGCCGCCGAGTTGGGCCATGAAGCCCGCGCGGGCGTCGCCCAGCATCGGGCCGGTGGAGTAGGACAGCAACTCGATGCCGGCCAGGCGGCCGCGGTACTCGTCGGGGATGGTCTGGTTCCAGATCGTGCCGCGGAACAGGCCGCTGACCATGTCGGCGCCGCCGGCGATCGCCAGGAAGAGGAACACCAGCCAGACGTTCGGCATGACGGCCGCGAGGGCCACCGCGACGCCCCACCCCGTCGCCGAGACGATCACGGCGAGGCCGTGCCGGTGGACATGGCTCGTCCAGCCCGAGGTGAGGGACGCGACGACCGAGCCGACCCCTCCGGCGGCGTACAGCAGGCCGAGGGCCTTCGGCGCGTGCAGGTCGTCCGCCAGGAACGGGAACAGCGCGGTTGAACTGGCGAAGGCCATGGCCGCGATGTCGACGAGATAGGTGCCCATGAGGTCCGGCCGCCGCAGCGCGTAGCGGACTCCGTCGGCCATGGACTGGAGCGAGGCCGGGGTGGCGTCCTCGGACCGGGTGACCGTGCGGACCCTGACCAGCAGCGCGAGCGAGACGAGGAACGTCGCCACGTCGATGCCGTAGGAGGCGGCGGGCCCGAAGGAGGTGACCACCAGGCCGCCCACGGCGGGCCCGGCGATCATCGCCGTGTTCCGGGTGAGCCCCTGGATGGCGAACGCGGCGGTCATCTGGTCGAGCCTGAGGACGCGGTTGATGATCGCCTGCTCGCTCGGCCCGCGCACGCTGGCGAGCCCGGCGGCGAGGGCGCCCACCACGTAGAGGACCCACAGTTGCGGCCTGGGCAGCAGCGCGTTGACCAGCAGGAGGATCGAGGTGAGGCAGAGGCCCGCCTCCGTGACGATCACGATCCTCCGGCGGTCGAGCGCGTCGGCGATGGCGCCGCCCCACAGCCCGAAGACGATCATCGGGACGAACTCGGCCAGGCTCACCAGACCCACGGCGACGTACGACCCGGTGAGCTGCTTCACCTGGTACGGCACGGCGACCATGGTGATGACCGTGCCCACCATGGTGATCAGGCCGGATCCGAGGAGCAGGCGGAAATCCCGTGACTCGCGGAGCGGGCTCAGGTCCAGGCGGAGGCGGCGGGCCAGGGATCCGGGCGACCGATCAGGAGATTCCGACACGGTCGGCCATTTTGAACGGTTTCCGCGGTGGCAGGCAAACGGTTTTCCGCCCCGCCCTCCCCGCATGCGCCGTCCCGCCTGGCACTTCGTCCAGCGTGATCATGCATAACGAGGGCGCGTCGGCCGGATGGACACCGCATGATCACGAACAGTGTCGGCGCGGATCAGACCACGTGTGGGGGAATCCATGCATGATCACGCCCGGGGAAGCCCCACGTCCCCGAGCTTCCCGGGAAACCCTGCATGATCACGGCGACACAGGGGGGGCGGCTCAGAGGCCGAGGATCTCCTTCCGGAGGTGGGTCTTGAGGATCTTGCCTCCGGGGTTGCGCGGCAGCTCGGCCTCGCGGAACCACACCTGGACGGGCACCTTGAACGCCGCGATCCGGCCGCGCAGGAAGTCCCGCAGCTCCTCCGCCGTCGCCGTGGCTCCCGGCTTGAGCCGTACGACGGCCCCGACCTGCTCGCCCAGCTCGTCGTCGGGGATGCCGATCACGGCGGCGTCGTCCACGGCGGGGTGCTCGAACAGGGCGGCCTCGACCTCGGCGCAGTACACGTTCTCGCCGCCGCGGATGACCATGTCCTTGGCCCGGTCGACGATGTAGACGAAGCCGTCCTCGTCCAGGCGGGCGAGGTCGCCGGTGTGCAGCCAGCCGTTCACGAACGTTTCGGCGGTGGCGTCCGGCCGGTTCCAGTAGCCCATGATCACGATGGGTCCGCGCATGCAGAGCTCCCCGACCTCGCCTGTCGGCACCTCGGCCCCGAGCGGGTCGCAGATCTTCACGTCGACGACCGCGAGCGGCAGGCCGATGCTGTCGGGCTTGGCGACGTAGTCCGGGCCGGTGTTGCAGATCGCGAGCGCCGTGGTCTCGGTCATGCCGTACCCGTTGGCGGGCGTCCGGTCCGGCAGCAGCTCGCCGATCCGCTCCAGCAGCTTGGGCGGGGCGGGGGCGCCGCCGTAGGAGATGGACTCCAGCGACGAGATGTCGTGATCGCCGAACGAGGGGTGGGAGAGAAGCTGCCAGGCGTTGGTCGGCACGCCGCTCATCCCGGTGATCCTCTCGCGCTCGATCAGCTCCAGGGCGAGGAGCGGGTCCCACTTGTACATGAGCACGAGACAGCCGCCGCTGAACATCGTGCCCATCAGGACGGCGAAGCAGCCGGTCACGTGGAAGAGGGGGACGGTGAGGAGCGTGGCGCGCCGCCCTCCGGCGGCCGCGGCGGGGTCCTTCCCGGCGAGGGCGAGGCCGCGCAGGAGCGCGTAGGCCACGGTCATCGGCGCCTGGCCGAGGTTGCGGTGGCTGCCGAGCGCGCCCTTCGACCGGCCGGTGGTCCCCGAGGTGTAGAAGATCGTCGCCGGGTCGTCCGGCCCGATCTCGACGGCGGGAAGGGTCACGTCGGCGCTGACCTCGCCCAGCACCTCCGCCCAGTTCGCCCCTTCGGCCCGCGTGACGATCGTGGGAACCCCGCTGCCGGCCAGCCGCTCGGCCCGCTCGCCGTCGGCGATCAGCAGCGTCGCCCCCGAGTCGGCCATGCCGTACTCCAGCTCCGGCGCGGTCCACCAGGCGTTCAGCGGTACGGCCACGGCCCCGGCGGCCAGCACGGCGGAGAAGGAGACGATCCACTCGGGGTAGTTGCGCATGGCGATGGCGACGCGGTCGCCCTTGCGGACGCCGTAGTCGGTCATGAGACGGTTGGCCAGCGTGGCCGCCAGGCGGAAGTGCTCCTCGTAGGTGATCCGCTCGTCCTCGTAGACGACGAAGTCCTTGTCGCCCTGGAACCGGCTCGTCTCCAGGATCACCCGGAAGGAGGCCGGGGCGTGCTTCCATGCGCGGATCTTGTTGCCGCCGTCCTCGACCTCTTCCATCTCGAAGAGCTGGCCGGGTGCGGTCAGCCTGGCCTGGACCTGTTCGTTCGTGATCGTCATGCTGGCGCACACTCCCGAGACGTCGTTAACTCGGACGTAACAATACCGACCGGTAGGTACGGAGGCCAGACGTCCACCAGCCGGACGATGACTTGCATGACCATGCCGCACGATGCATACTCCCACTAGGCAAGATTATGAGCTTGGCCGTATGGACATGCACGTATGGAGACGCGAAGCGCGGGAGGCCGGATGAAGGCGGCGATCGCCGGAGCCAGTGGGTACGCGGGGGGTGAGCTCCTCCGGCTGCTGCTCGGCCACCCCTTGGAGATCGGCGCGCTCACCGCCGGTTCGAGCGCCGGGAGCAGGCTCGGAGACCACCAGCCGCATCTCGTGCCGCTCGCGGACCGCCTCATCGAGGAGACGACACCCGAGGTCCTGCGCGGCCACGACGTCGTCTTCCTCGCGCTTCCGCACGGGCAGTCGGCCGCGGTCGCCGCCGAGCTGGGCGAGGGCACGCTGGTGGTCGACTGCGGGGCCGACTTCCGGCTCGCGGACGCGGCCGACTGGGAGCACTTCTACGGCGGCACGCACGCGGGCACGTGGCCCTACGGCCTGCCGGAGCTGCCCGGCCGGCGGGAGCTGCTGCGCGGGGCCCGCCGGATCGCGGTCCCCGGCTGCTATCCCACCGCCGCGACCCTCGCGCTGTTCCCGGCCTTCGCCGCGGGCCTGGCCGAGCCGGACGTCGTCGTCGTGGCCGCGAGCGGCACCTCCGGCGCGGGCAGATCGCCGAAGACGAGCCTGCTGGGCAGCGAGGTCATGGGCTCCGTCAGCGCATACGGCGTCGGCGGCGTCCACCGGCACACCCCGGAGATGGAGCAGAACCTCACGGCCGTGGCGGGCCGCCAGGTCCGGGTCTCGTTCACGCCCACCCTCGCGCCGATGAGCCGCGGCATCCTCGCGACCTGTACGGCTCCCGCCACGCCCGGCCTCACGGCCGCCGCGCTCCGGGAGGCGTACGAGACGGCGGTGAAGGACGAGCCGTTCCTCCACCTGCTGCCCGAGGGCGCCTGGCCCGCCACCGCGATGACGGTCGGTGCCAACACGGCGGTCCTCCAGGTCGCCCTCGACGAGCGGGCCGGACGCATCGTCGCCGTCGTCGCCATCGACAACCTCACCAAGGGCACGGCGGGCGGCGCGATCCAGAGCGCCAACCTCGCCCTCGGCCTCCCAGAAGAACTCGGCCTTCCCCTCAATGGAGTCGCCCCGTGAGCCAGCACATCAGCGGACCACTTCCGATCGAGGTGGGCGTATGAGCGTCACCGCGCCCTTGGGATTCCGGGCGGCGGGGGTGGCGGCCGGGATCAAGTCCGGCGGCTCCCGCGACCTCGCCCTCGTCGTCAACGACGGTCCGTCGCGGGCGGCGGCGGGCGTGTTCACCGCCAACCGCGTCAAGGCCGCGCCCGTGCTGTGGTCGGCGCAGGTCCTGAGCGGCGGCCGGGTCAAGGCCGTCATCCTCAACTCGGGCGGAGCCAACGCCTGCACAGGCCCGCTCGGCTTCCAGGACACCCACGCCACCGCGGAGAAGGTGGCCGAGGTCCTGGGCGACTCCGCCGGCGAGGTCGCGGTCTGCTCCACCGGCCTGATCGGGGAGCGGCTGCCGATGGACCCGCTGCTCGCCGGGGTCGACGCGGTGGCGGCCCAGCTCTCGCGCGACGGCGGCCTGGCCGCGGCCGACGCCATCCGGACGACCGACACGGTCAGCAAGATCGCCTTCCGCCGGGGCGAGGGCGGCTACATGGTCGGCGGCATGGCCAAGGGCGCGGGCATGCTCGCCCCCGCACTGGCCACCATGCTCTGCGTGCTCACCACGGACGCCGACGTCAGCTCCGAGGACCTGGACACGGTGCTGCGTAAGGCGACCCGCGTGACCTTCGACCGGCTCGACGCCGACGGCTGCATGTCCACCAACGACACCGTGCTGCTGCTCGCCAGTGGCGCGTCCGGCGTCCGGCCCGATCTCGCCGATTTCGAGAAGGTCGTCACCGCCGTCTGCGCCGACCTGGCCCGGCAACTGCTGGTCGACGCCGAGGGCGCCACCAAGGCCATCTCGATCGAGGTGGTCGGGGCGGCGTCGGAGGACGACGCGGTGACCGTGGGGCGGGCCGTCTCCCGGTCGAACCTCCTGAAGTGCGCCATCCACGGTGAGGACCCGAACTGGGGCCGGGTCCTCAGCGCCGTGGGCACGACGGACGCGGCCTTCGAGCCCGACCGGCTGAACGTCGCGATCAACGGCATCTGGATCTGCCGCGGGGGCGCCGCGGGAGACGACCGCTCCAAGGTCGACCTGCGGCCCCGCGACGTGACGATCACCATCGACCTGTCCGCCGGGCCGCACTCCGCGACCGTTCACACCACGGACCTCACCGAGGCATACGTCCACGAGAACTCGGCGTACTCGTCATGAGCGTCCGGAGGAACGGCGCGCTGGACAAGGCGTACACGCTGATCGAGGCGCTGCCGTGGCTGGCGCGCTTCCACGGGGCGACCGTCGTCATCAAGTACGGCGGCAACGCGATGACCGAGGAGCACCTGAGGGCGAAGTTCGCCGACGACGTGGTGTTCCTCCACTACGCGGGGCTGAAGCCGGTGATCGTGCACGGCGGCGGCCCACAGATCCAGACGCACCTCGACCTGCTGGGGATCGACAGCCACTTCGTCTCCGGGCTGCGGGTGACCACGCCGGAGGCCATGAAGGTCGTCCGGATGGTCCTGGTCGGCCAGGTCAACCGCGACGTGGTCGGGCTGATCAACCGGCACGGCCCGTTCGCGGTCGGCATGTCGGGCGAGGACGCCCACCTCTTCACGGCCGAGCGCAAGCACGCCGTCGTCGACGGCGTCAAGGTCGACATCGGCCAGGTCGGGGAGATCGTCCGGGTCGACGCGGGAGCCGTACAGGCCCTGCTGGACGACGGGCGGATCCCGGTGGTGTCGTCGATCGCCCGCGGCGACGAGGAGCCGGACGGTCCGGACGGCCTGGATGGGCCGGATGGGCTGAGCGGGGTCTACAACGTCAACGCGGACACGGCGGCCGCCGCGCTCGCCGTGGCGCTCAACGCCTCCAAGCTGATCGTCCTGACCGACGTCGAGGGACTGTACGCCGACTGGCAGCCCGACTCCATGGACTCGCAGGAGGTGATCAGCCGGATCACCGCGTCCGAGCTGGCCGGCCTGCTGCCGACGCTCTCCAGCGGCATGGTGCCCAAGATGGAGGCGTGCCTGACGGCCGTCCAGGGCGGGGTGCCGCAGGCGCACGTGCTCGACGGGCGCGTGCCGCACGCCCTGCTCTTGGAGATCTTCACCGACCAGGGCATCGGGACGATGGTCCTGCCCGACCCGGACACCCAGACCAAGACCGAGACCAGGACCCAGACCAGGACCCAGACCAGGACCCAGACCAAGGGGGATTCGCGGTGAGCGGTCAGGCGAGCGGACACGGAGACGCCCTGCGCGCGCGCTTCGAGTCGGCCTTCATGCCGAACTACGGGGTGCCGCCCGTGGCGTTGGCCAAGGGGGAGGGCTGCGCCGTCTGGGACGTGGACGGCAAGCGGTATCTCGACTTCATCGGCGGCATCGCGGTCAGCTCGCTCGGGCACGGCCATCCCGCCCTGGTCGAGGCCGTGTCCCGGCAGGTGGCGACGCTGGCCCACACCTCGAACCTGTTCCTGCACGAGCCCGAGGTCCTGCTCGCCGAGCGGCTGCTCGGCCTGCTGCGGGAGCCGGCCAAGGTGTTCCTCGCCAACTCCGGCACCGAGGCCAACGAGGCCGCGCTGAAGCTCGCCATCAAGTACGGCAAGGCGCGCGGCAGGAGCTACTTCGTCGCCGCCGAGATGGGCTTCCACGGCCGGACCATGGGCGCGCTGGCGCTCACGGGCAAGCCGTCGATCCGGGACCAGTTCGGCCCGTTCCCCGTCGACGTGCGGTTCGTCCCGTACGGCGACGCCGACGCGCTGAAGAACGCCGTGACCGACGACTGCGCGGCCGTCTTCCTGGAGCCCACCCAGGGCGAGGCCGGCGTCGTGCCGCCCCCGGAGGGATACTTCCGGGCCGCGCGGGAGATCTGCTCGGCCACCGGGGCCCTGCTCGTGGCCGACGAGATCCAGTCGGCGATCGGGCGGACCGGGCACTGGTTCGCCCACCAGGCCGAAGGCGTCGTCCCCGATGTCCTGACGCTGGCCAAGGGCCTCGGCGGCGGCCTGCCGATCGGCGCGTGCATCGGGTTCGGCGAGGCCGGGACGATCTTTGAGAAGGGCGACCACGGCTCGACGTTCGGCGGCAACCCCGTGTCGTGCGCGGCGGCGCTCGCCGTGCTCGGCACGATCGAGCGTGACGGCCTGCTGGAGCACGTCAGGACGGTCGGGCGGCAGCTCAGCGAGGGGATCGCCGCCATTGAGCACCCGCTGCTCAAGGGCGTCCGCGGTCGCGGCCTCTGGCTGGCCGCCGTGCTGACCTCCGACCGGTCGGCTGAGGTCCAGGCCGCGGCCCAGGAGGCCGGGTTCCTGGTGAACGCCCTGCAGCCCGACGCCGTACGGCTCGCGCCACCACTCGTGATCACCGCTTCCGAGGTGCGGTCCTTCCTGGACGCGTTCCCCGCCATTCTGGAGGCCGCCAATGGTTAGCAGGCATTTCCTGAGGGACGACGACCTGTCGCCGGCGGAGCAGGCGCAGGTGCTCGACCTGGCCGAGGCGATGAAGAAGGACCGGTGCGGATATCGGCCCTTCGAGGGCCCGAAGACCGTGGCCGTGCTCTTCGACAAGCCCTCGACGCGGACCCGGGTCTCGTTCGCGGTCGGCATCGGCGAGTTGGGGGGCCTGCCGCTCGTCATCGACGCGGGGTCGTCCCAGATGGGCCGGGGCGAGCCGATCGAGGACACGGCCCGGGTCCTGTCCCGCCAGGTGGCGGCCATCGTGTGGCGGACCTCCGGCCAGGCGCGCATCGAGGCGATGGCCTCGGTCTCCGCCGTCCCGGTGGTGAACGCGCTGACCGACGAGTTCCACCCGTGCCAGATCCTGGCCGACCTGCAGACGATCCGGGAGCACAAGGGCTCGGCGCAGGGGCTGACCCTCGTCTACCTGGGAGACGGGGCCAACAACATGGCCCACTCCTACCTGCTCGGCGGGGCGACCGCCGGCATGCACGTGCGGATCGCCGCGCCGGTCGGCTACCTGCCCGACTCCCTGATCTTCGACAGGGCGGCCGAGATCGCCGCCTCGACGGGCGGCTCGGTCTCGGTGGTGACCGACCCGAAGGCGGCGGTCGCCGGCGCCCACGTGGTCGCCACGGACACGTGGGTCTCGATGGGGCAGGATGACAAGGAGGAGCGCGTCGCGGCGTTCACCCCCTACCAGGTGAGCGGTGAGCTGCTCGCACTGGCGGCCCCGGACGCGATCGTGCTGCACTGCCTGCCCGCCTACCGGGGGCTGGAGATCACCGCCGAGGTGATCGACGGCCCGCGGAGCGTCGTCTGGGACCAGGCCGAGAACCGGCTGCACGCCCAGAAGGCGCTCCTGCAGTGGCTGGCGACGCAGAACGCGGGGTCGTCGTGACGATCCCGCTCACCAAGGCGGCGCGGCACGCCCGCATCGTCGAGCTGCTCACCCGGCACAAGGTCCGCTCGCAGCCCGAGCTGGCCAAGCTGCTGGCGGAGGGAGGGGTGGAGGTGACCCAGGCGACGCTCTCGCGTGACCTCGACGAGCTCGGCGCCCTCAAGCTGCGCGCCGACGACGGGACGCTGGTCTACGCGCTGCCGGGTGAGGGAGGCGGCCGGATCCCGCGCTACCGGACCGGCGACGGGAACGGCTCCTCGGAGAACCCCGACGCCCGGCTCCGCAGGATCGCCGAGGAGCTCCTGGTGTCGGCCGAGGCGTCGGCCAACCTGGTGATCCTCCGTACGCCACCGGGGGCGGCCCAGTTCATGGCATCGGCCATCGACCACGCCGGCTGGGAGTCGATCCTCGGCACGGTGGCGGGCGACGACACGATCCTGGTGATCAGCAGGGACCCCTCGGGCGGCCAGACCCTGGCTGCGTCACTGCTCAACCTCACCACCCGCCGCCCCTCATAGGTGGTGATCATGCAGGGATTCCCGCAAAGGACGCCCGACCCTGGCACCCCGCACGCGGTGATCATGCAGAAGTTCCCAGCAACCAGCGATGACCAGCGCAGATACAATTCGTGACCGTGCAACTGGAGAAGAGAGACCATGACTGACAGGGTTGTACTGGCATATTCCGGCGGCCTCGACACCTCCGTGGCCATTCCGTTCCTCGCCGACAAGACCGGCGCCGAGGTCATCGCCGTGGCGGTCGACGTCGGCCAGGGCGGCGAGAACATGGAAGTGATCCGGCAGCGGGCACTCGACTGCGGCGCCATCGACTCGATCGTCGTGGACGCCCGCGAGGAGTTCGCCAGCGACTTCTGCGTTCCGGCGCTCCAGGCCAACGCGCTCTACATGGACCGCTACCCGCTCGTCAGCGCCCTGTCCCGGCCGCTGATCGTCAAGCACCTGGCCGCCGCGGCCAAGGCGTACAACGGCACCCACGTCTCCCACGGCTGCACCGGCAAGGGCAACGACCAGGTCCGCTTCGAGGCCGGCCTGGCCGCGCTCAACCCGGACCTGAAGGTCATCGCCCCGGCCCGCGACTTCGCCTGGACCCGTGACAAGGCCATCGCGTTCGCGGAGGAGAAGGGCCTGCCGATCGACGTCAGCAAGAAGTCGCCCTACTCGATCGACCAGAACCTGTGGGGCCGGGCCGTCGAGACCGGCTTCCTCGAGGACATCTGGAACGCCCCCATCGAGGACGTCTACGACTACACCTCCGACCCGACCGTGCCGCGCGAGCCGGACGAGGTCGTCATCACCTTCTCCGAGGGCGTCCCGGTGGCCCTCGACGGCCGGTCGCTCACGCCGTACGGGATCATCGCGGAGCTGAACCGGCGGGCCGGAGCGCACGGCGTCGGCCGGCTCGACATGGTCGAGGACCGGCTCGTCGGCATCAAGTCACGTGAGGTCTACGAGGCGCCGGGCGCGATCGCGCTGATCACCGCCCACATGGAGCTTGAGAACGTCACCGTCGAGCGCGACCTGGCCAGGTTCAAGCGGTCGGTCGACCAGCGGTGGGGCGAGCTCGTCTACGACGGCCTGTGGTTCTCGCCGCTCAAGGGCGCCCTCGACGCGTTCATCGCCGACGCGCAGCGGCACGTGTCGGGAGACATCCGGCTGGTCCTGCACGGCGGCCGGGCCGTCGCGACCGGGCGGCGCTCCGACGCGTCGCTGTACGACTTCTCGTTGGCCACCTACGACACGGGCGACGCCTTCGACCAGTCGCTGGCCAAGGGTTTCGTCCAGCTCTGGTCGCTGCCCAGCAAGATCGCCGCGGCTCGCGACGCGCGCCAGGACTGAGAACCGGCCGTATGCCCCGGTTTCTGTGCGGGACCGGGGCACACGTCGGCTAGGGTCGCGGATTGCGAGCGGATCAGTTCGGGTTCCAAATGCTGGGACAGTGGGATCGGAGGAGGACAGCGGTGGCGGACAACAAGCCGATGCGGCTCTGGGGCGGCAGGTTCGAGGGGGGACCCGCGGACGCGCTCACGCGCCTGTCGGTGAGCGTGCAGTTCGACTGGCGGCTCGCGCCGTACGACCTGCTGGCCTCGCGTGCGCACGCCCGCGTGCTGCACCGCGCCGGGCTGCTGACGCAGGAGGAGCTCGATCGCATGCTCGGCGCGCTCGACGACCTCGAACTGGCGTGCAAGGCAGGGGAGTTCCGCCCCACCGTCGCCGACGAGGACGTGCACACCGCCCTGGAACGCGGGCTGCTGGAGCGGCTCGGCACGCTCGGCGGCAAGCTCCGCGCCGGCCGCAGCCGCAACGACCAGGTCGCCACCGACCTGCGGCTCTACCTGCGTGACCACGTCCGCACGATCGTCTCCCGGCTCGTGGAGCTGGAGACCGCGCTGATGAGCCAGGCCGAGGAGCACGCCGCGACCGCCGCTCCCGGCATGACGCACCTGCAGCACGCGCAGCCGGTGTCCTTCGGCCACCAGCTCCTCGCTCACGTCCACCCGCTGACCAGGGACGTCGAGCGGCTGCGGGACTGGGACAGGCGCGCCGCCGTCTCCCCGCTCGGCTCGGGGGCGCTCGCGGGGTCGTCGCTGCCCCTCGACCCCGCCGCCGTCGCCGCGGAGCTGGGGTTCGACGCCGCCGCGCCGAACTCGATGGACGCGGTCGCCGACCGTGACTTCGCCGCCGAGTTCCTGTTCTGCGCGGCCATGATCGGCGTGCACCTGTCGCGGCTCGGCGAGGAGATCGTCCTGTGGGCCTCGCAGGAGTTCCGCTGGATCGAGGTGGACGACGCCTACTCCACCGGCTCGTCGATCATGCCGCAGAAGAAGAACCCGGACGTCGCCGAGCTGGCCAGGGGCAAGAGCGGGCGGCTGATCGGCTCCCTGATGTCCCTGCTGACCACGCTCAAGGGCCTTCCGCTCACCTATAACCGCGACCTGCAGGAGGACAAGGAGCCGGTGTTCGACGCGGTCGACACTCTGCTCCTGGTGCTCCCGGCCGTGTCGGGCATGGTGTCCACGATGCGGGTGAACACGGCGAAGCTGGAGTCGAGCGCGCCCGAGGGCTTCGCGCTCGCCACCGACCTCGCCGAGCTGCTCGTCCGCCGGGGGGTCGCCTTCCGTGACGCCCACGAGGCCGTCGGCCACCTGGTCGTGTGGTGCCAGGTCAACGACAAGGACCTCGGCGAGCTCACCGACGAGGAGCTGGCCGAGGTGTCCCCCCACTTCGCGGCAGGCCCGGCGGGAGCCCCCGACGGGACGCCCGGGGTTCGCGACGTGCTCAGCGTGCACGGCGCCCTCGCCGCGCGCAGCGCCTTCGGCGGCACCGCGCCCGACCGCGTGCGGGACCAGCTCGTCACCCTGCGGGAGATCGTGGACGGCCAGGCGGCATGGGCGAGCGGGAGCTGACCGGACCGCCCGCTTCCCCTGTGGGAGCACCCCTGGAACGGGCGTTCTTCGACCGCCCGTCTTACGAGGTCGCGCCCGACCTCCTCGGCCGCGTGATCGTCCACGGGCCCGTCGCCGTACGGCTGACCGAGGTGGAGGCCTACGGCAAGCCGGGGGAGGACCCCGCCTCGCATACGTACCGAGGGCGCACTGAGCGCAACTCGGTCATGTTCGGCGAGCCGGGGCACCTCTACGTCTACTTCACGTACGGCATGCACTTCTGCGCCAACCTCGTCTGCATGCCGGAGGGCGTCGGCTCCGCCGTGCTCATACGGGCCGGCGAGGTCGTCGACGGCTCCGCCGTGGCCCGCTCCCGGCGCACCGGGTCCGGCACGGACGGGTCGTCTCCCGAGGGCGGGAAGCGCGTCATCCCGGATCGCGATCTGGCCCGGGGACCGGCCCGGCTGGCGGTCACCCTGGGCCTGGCCCGGCTGCACAACGGCTTCGACTGCTGCTCGAACGGGCCGATCCGGGTCTTCGAGGGCGAGCCGGTGGACCCTGCCCTCATCAGGACCGGGCCCCGCACGGGCGTGTCAGCCGGAGCCGAGACCCCATGGCGGTTCTGGATCGACGGCGATCCCACCGTCTCCCCGTACCGCGCGCACGTACGCCGTACGCGAAGGTAGTCACCGGCCTCTCCGGCGACTCCGGCCTCTCCGCCGACGTGCCGGGCGCGGTATCGAGTGGCGATAGGGTTTCGCGTCAGGCAGGCTTGCTGTACGGGCGGGAAAGCCGCCCATTGAACCGCAGGCTTGCGCGGGGGCGAAAGCCGTACATCCATCGATCAGTGAGAGCCAGGACCGTGACCGCTTCTTCAGGCAATCTCGTGCCGACGCCGGGGATGGACATCCTCGACGAGCTGGAATGGCGCGACGTCACCGCGCAGACCACCGATGCCGACGCGCTGCGCAAGGCACTGGCCGAGGGCCCGATCACCGTCTATGCGGGCTTCGACCCGACCGCGCCGTCACTCCACGCCGGGAACCTCGCCACTCTGCTGATCCTCACCCGGTTCCAGCGAGCGGGCCACCGCCCGATCGGCCTGGTCGGCGGCGCCACCGGCCTCATCGGCGACCCCAGCGGCCGCAGCACCGAGCGCTCGCTGAACTCCTCCGAGATCGTGGCGGAATGGGTCTCCCGGATCCGGGTGCAGGTGGAGAAGTTCCTGTCCTTCGACGAGGGGCCGACGGCGGCGACGCTGGTCAGCAACCTCGATTGGACGGCCGAGCTCTCGGCGATCGACTTCCTGCGCGACGTGGGCAAGCACTTCCCCGTCAACCGCATGCTGGCCAGGGAGTCCGTCTCCGCCCGGCTCGCCGGGGAGGGCCTCAGCTACACCGAGTTCAGCTACCAGATCCTGCAGGCCAACGACTACCTGGAGCTGTACCGCCGGCATGGCTGCACGCTCCAGCTCGGCGGCAGCGACCAGTGGGGCAACATCACGGCGGGCGTCGACCTGATCCGCCGGGTCGAGGGCGCCCACGTCCACGCGCTGACCGGGAAGCTGATCACCAAGGCCGACGGCACCAAGTTCGGCAAGACGGCCGGCGGGGCGGTCTGGCTGGACCCGGCGCTCACCTCTCCGTACGCGTTCTACCAGTACTGGGTGAACGCCGACGACCGTGACGTCGTGCGGTTCCTGAAGGTCTTCACCTTCCGGGAACGTGAGGAGATCGAGGAGCTGGAGAAGGCCGTGGCGGACCGCCCGGCGGCCCGCGAGGCGCAGCGGACGCTGGCCGAGGACCTCACCACGCTCGTGCACGGCGCCGACGAGCTGGCCCGGGTGATCGCCGCCTCGCGGGCCCTGTTCGGGCAGGGCTCGCTGGACGAGCTCGACGCGCGGACGCTGGAGTCTGCGCTGGCCGAGGTGCCCACGGCGACCGTCCCGTCGCTCGGCGCGCCGTACATCGACCTGCTGGCCGAGAGTGGCCTGGTGGAGTCGAAGTCGGCGGCCCGCCGGGCGGTCAAGGAGGGCGGGGCGTACCTCAACAACGTGAAGATCACCGACGAGGAGTACGTGCCGTCAGCCGATGACCTGCTGCATGGCCGCTTCCTCGTGCTCCGGCGCGGCAAGAAGACCATCGGCGGCGTCAAGGTCGTTTGACGGTCCAGTACGGCAGCCGCCCCTGGCGGAGATATCACCCAGGGGCGGCTTTTTCATGGTCAAAAGTTACTGTGACTGGGGTAACAGTCTTGTAGCGAGACGGCGGTATCAGGCCCGAATAATGCCGCTGACCTGGGCATACGTCCAGATCGCAGCGATTTGACGGGGGCGCGGAGGTTGCCTAATGTTTCCCTCGCCCCAGGGAAGAGCGGGACGCCGAGAGGCGGCCGGGCCCAAGGGGCAAGCCACTTCGACAACCAACCTGATACGGCGTCCGCGCCGAGTCCGGGTCGGTCGCGACGTGCCCGGAACTTCGGGGTTGACACGAAGCGAACGGCATAGTAAGTTGGAGTGGTTGCCCCGGAAGCGGGGCGGTCCTCTTCGGGGGGCGCTGATCCGTGAACCGCCTTCGAGTGGTCGGCGGACCGGGTGCCACCGAAGGTGGGACACAGCGGAAGTCACAGCCCTGGATCTCGGAACCGCTCGGTTTCGGGTGATGGTGTTCGCGTCCGTTTCTTGAGAACTCAACAGTGTGTTAAAAGCCAGTGCATGATGCACAACCCCGTCTTTTTGACGGATTCCTTTGGTTGGC
>NZ_JBGCBZ010000040.1:0-33308 GCF_041262585.1 Planotetraspora sp. GP83
CACCGGGGACGGTGTGGGAGAGTAGGACACCGCCGGACAATCGTTTGAGGAAGCCACCCCGACAGGGGTGGCTTTCTCTGTTTTCCGGGCAATTTCAGGGCTTCGCCGTCCAGGGTCGGAAGAGCCACCACGGCAATGTGCCCGTACGCTGATGACGTGGAATATCGAGCCGTCGAACAAGCGATCATGGCCAGGGGAGTCGAGTGGGACTTCGATCCCACCCTCGACCGGATCAGCGCGTTGCTGGAGATCCTCGGCGACCCCCAGAAGGCTTTCCCTGTCATCCATATCGCCGGGACGAACGGCAAGACAAGCACCGCACGGATGGCGGAGTCGCTTCTGAAGGAGCGCAACCTGCGCGTCGGCCGCTACACGAGCCCGCACCTGACCTCCATGCGCGAGCGGCTCTCCGTCGACGGGGAGCCGCTGTCGGAGGAGCGCTTCACCGAGGTCTACCAGGACATCGAGCCCTACCTGGAGATGATCGACGCCAAGGTCGGCCGGCTGAGCTTCTTCGAGGTGCTGACGGCGATGGCGTTCGCGGCCTTCGCGGACACACCTGTCGACGTGGCTGTCGTCGAGACCGGCATGGGCGGGTCATGGGACGCCACCAACGTCGCGGACGGCACGGTGGCCGTCATCACGCCGATCTCCCTCGACCACACGGACTACCTCGGCCCGGATGTCGAGACGATCTCCAAGGAGAAGGCCGGCATCATCAAGCCGGGGGCGACGGCCGTGCTGGCGCAGCAGCCTCTCGAAGCGGCAGAGGTGCTCATGCGCCGGGCGGCCGAGGTCGGCGCGGTCGTCGCGCGCGAGGGGCTGGAGTTCGGCGTCCTCCACCGCGAGCTCGGGATGGGCGGGCAGCTGCTCCAGCTCAGAGGTCTGAAGGGCGTCTATGAGGACGTCTTCCTTCCCCTGTACGGCGCACACCAGGCGGGCAACGCCGCCGCGGCGCTGGCCGCCGTCGAGGCGCTGACGGCCGGCGACGACCCCCTCGGTGACGATCTCGTACGGCAGGCGTTCGCCCAGGTGTCCAGCCCGGGAAGGCTGGAGATCGTCCGGCGTGGGCCGACGGTGGTCCTGGACGCGGCGCACAACCCCGGCGGCATGGAGGCCACGGTCGACGCGCTGACCGAGTCGTTCGGCTTCACCCGGCTCATCGCCGTGGTGGCCGCCATGGGGGACAAGGACGTCGACGCGATCCTCGAACTCCTGGAGCCCATCGTGGAGGAGGTCGTGGTGACACGGAACTCCTCGCCCCGGTCCATGGACCCGGACGAGCTGGCGGAGCGCGCGGAGAGCGTGTTCGGCCAGGATCGGGTCCACCAGGCCGACCGGCTCGACGACGCCATCGACATCGCGATCGGGCTGGCCGACCAGGGCGACGAGTTCGGCTCCGGGGTGCTGATCACCGGCTCCGTCGTCACCGTGGGCGACGCCCGCGTCCTGCTGAAGGCCGACAAATGATCGGGGAACGCCAGGAAACCGGGAGCGGCGTGTTCGAGGTGACTCCCGGCATGCGACGGCTCTGCGCGAGCGTGCTGGGCATGGAGGCCATCGTCATCGGCCTGACGACCCCGGTCGCGATCGCGATCAACCACGTCCGGCCGGCGCTCGCGGTGACGGTCGGGATCGGGCTGGCCGTCCTGTGCGTCATCGTGGTGGGGCTGCTCAAACGGCCGGCCGCGTACATCGCGGGAAGCGTCATCCAGGTCCTCGCGATCGCCACCGGATTCCTCGTTCCGGCGATGTTCTTCCTCGGAGTGATCTTCGCCGCGCTGTGGATAACGGCCATCTTCGTCGCTCGCCGTGTCGAGGGGACGACGAAGCGCTAAAGTCGGCAACCATGGCCGTCCCTCCCGTCCCGCAGGCCCGGACCGCCGTGGTGGTTCGCGCCGTCCGCGTCCCCCTGCTGCTCGACATCGTGATCGGGCTGCTGACCGCGGTCGCCCTGCCCCTCGCGGTCGTCGCCATCCCCAACACCATCTCGGTGGTGGCCGCCCTGCTGCCACCCGGCGTCTCGCAGATCTCGATGATGCGAGCGCACGGCCTGGCGCTGCCTGCGATGCTGCTGACCGTCCCGCTGGCCGCGGTCGCCGTCCGCCGGTTCCGTGCCGCGCCGATCCTCGTGGCCGGGCTCACGCTGCTGGCCCTGGCCGACGTCGCCGGCGGCTACGCGGGCTCGACCGCGCTGGTGGCCCTGCTGCGCGTGATCCACGGAGTCGGCGCGGGCGTGCTGGTGCCGGCCACCCTCGTGGCCGTCTCCGAGCGGCCGCGCCGGGGCATCCTGCTGCCGATCTGGGCGGGCATGCTGGCGGTGAGCCTGCTGTCGGCCCAGGCGCTGGCGCTGTGGCCGCTGGACGACGTGGACTCCTGGCAGGTCACTCTCCAGCCCTATCCGCTGCTCACCGGGATCGCTCTCGGGCTCGCCGCCGCCTATCTCGTGCTCTGGCTCGTCGCCGGAGACGGCGCGGCGGTGATTCAGAGTGCCGGCGCGATGCGCGAAACGCCGATGATCGACGACCCGGAGGACGAGCCGTACGAGGATGACGTCGTGGCCGTGAGCCCGGCGCCGCCCGCCTTGAGCCCGCCGACCGCCGCCGAGCGGGGGAGGCTCACGCTGGCGGCCGTGCCGGCGGCGGGCATCGCCGTGCTGGCCGTCGGCACGACCTACGACTGGCCGCCCGCTCTGGTCATCGCCGTCGCGGGCCTCGCGGTGATCGCGATGCTGGCCCTCGGCGCGGTCGGCACGTCCGAGCAGCCCGGCGGGCGCGCGGTCGCCTTCACCAACGTCGCGGTGGGCCTGGTGGTCCTGCCGACGGCCGCGCAGGCCACCTACGTGGAGCTCGGCGGCCTCGGCGGTCCGGGCCTGTCGGGACTGTGGCTGCCGTTCGTGCTGGCCGCGGTGGCGGCTCTCGGCGCCGCCGTCATGGCCGGGCGCGTCCCGGAGACAATGACGGCGAAGCTCACTGGCGGGGGCCTGGCGGCCGTAGTGATCGGGCTGTGCGCGATCCGGTTGCTCGTGCCCGCGCCGTACGGCCCGCCGCTCGTGGTGCCGTTCGTACTGCTGGCCGCGGGCTCGGCGGTGGCGCTGGTGGGCGCGCTCCGGCAGGCGGGTGTCGGCGCGGCGCTGCTCGGCCTGTCGCTGTGCTTCCCCGCCGTGCTCGCGGGCTTCCTCCTGGGAACGGGCATTCAGGTGAACCTTCTGAGGGGGGTCAGCCAGTCCGGAGACGCCACCAAGCAGGCGCTCGTCGACGGGTTCATCGGCGCTCTGCACGCCTGGGCGCTGGCGGGCGGATTCGCGGTGGTCGGGATCATCGTCCTCGCGGCGGTCCTCGCCCGCCGGGACGCCGGGACGTCCCCGTCCGGTGCGGCCGCCGTGTCAGGGCAGGCCCGTGCCTCGCGGGACGGGCATGTGGTGATCCCGGCCCCCACGCCGTCGCCCGAGGACGACGGCGGCGCGACCGGAGAGCCGCTGCCGGACCGGTAAGCTGCCGTTGCGCCGGAGCTCCCGGCCTCGGGTCACTCAGCACCGCGCGCCACCGAGCACCATCACTGAGCACCATCACTGAGCACCGATATCACCTGAGCATCGAAGCAAGGAGAGAACCCGTGTCCGAGCGCACGCTTGTCCTGATCAAGCCGGACGGTGTCCGGCGAGGCCTCATCGGCGACGTCATCGGCCGCATCGAGCGCAAGGGCCTCAAGATCGTGGCGATGGAGCTGCGCACGCTCGACGCCGAGACCGCCAAGGCGCACTACGCCGAGCACTCCGAGCGCCCGTTCTTCGGCGAGCTGGTGGAGTTCATCACCTCCGCCCCGCTGGTCGCGCTCGTCGTCGAGGGCCCCCGCGCGGTCGAGGCGTTCCGCGCCCTGGCCGGTCTCACCGACCCGGTGAAGTCGCCTCCCGGGACCATCCGGGGCGACCACGCCCTGGAGATCGGTGAGAACGTCGTGCACGGCTCTGACTCTCCCGAGTCCGCGGCCCGCGAGATCAAGATCTTCTTCCCAGACCGTTTCTAGCGCTTGCCACCCGAAAGGCCCCGGCCTAAACCGGGGCCTTTCGTGTTTTTCCCGGCAGTGACGCTTCTCTGGTCAGGGGCGCGCAGATTTTCCCCGTGCCTGATAGCTCGATGTGCCCAGTCATGAGCACATCGCGTTACGATTCGAGTGCGATGCGTTATCCCGCTAACCACCTGAAGGAAGGTTTCCTTCCGCATGGGCAGCAAGCTGACATTCCTGGGCCGTGACATGGCGGTTGACCTTGGCACGGCGAACACTCTGGTCTACGTGCGAGGGCGCGGAATCGTGCTGAACGAGCCGTCCGTCGTCGCCATCAACGTCACGACGGGCAAGATCGTGGCGGTCGGAATCGAAGCGAAGCGGATGATCGGGCGAACACCCGGCAATATCGTGGCCATCCGCCCTCTCAGGGACGGGGTCATCGCGGACTTCGACGTCACAGAACGCATGCTGCGATATTTCCTCCAGAAGGTCCACAAACGTCGGCACTTCGTACGGCCTCGCATCATCGTGGCGGTTCCCAGCGGGATCACGGGAGTCGAGCAGCGTGCCGTGAAGGAAGCGGGCTACCAGGCCGGCGCCCGGCGGGTCTACATCGTCGAGGAGCCCATGGCGGCCGCCATCGGCGCCGGACTGCCGGTTCACGAGCCGACCGGCAACATGGTGGTGGACATCGGAGGCGGCACCACCGAGGTGGCGATCATCTCGATGGGCGGCATCGTGACGAGCCAGTCGATCCGGGTGGCCGGCGACGAGCTGGACCAGGCGGTCATGACCTTCGCCAAGAAGGAATACTCCCTGATGCTGGGGGAGCGCACGGCGGAGGAAGTGAAGATCGCCATTGGGTCCGCGCACACCACAGGGGAGGACTTCCACGCCGAGATCCGCGGCAGGGATCTCGTCACCGGCCTGCCGAAGACGATCGTCGTCTCGGCCGAGGAGATCCGCAGGGCCACGGCGGAGCCGGTCAACGTGATCGTCGACGCGGTGAAGTCCACGCTGGACAAGTGCCCGCCGGAGCTGTCCGGCGACCTCATGGACCGCGGCATCGCGCTGACGGGCGGGGGCGCGCTGCTCAAGGGCATGGTCGACCGGCTGAGGGATGAGACAGGCATGCCCGTTCATCTCGCGGACAACGCCCTTGACTCGGTCGCGCTGGGGTCCGGGAAGTGCGTGGAGGACTTCGAGGCGCTCCAGCAGGTTCTCGTGCAGGAGCCCCGCAGCTAAGGAGCCGTCATGAGAGACACCCGCCGCACCCGTCTCACACTCGGCATCCTCATCGGGACCGCGCTGATCCTGATCACCGTGGATCACCGTGCCGCGCACGGATCGCTTCTGGCGCCGGTGCGCGACGTGGCGTCCACGGTGTTCGGGAAGTTCGAAGGGGCGACCTCGGCCGTCACGGCGCCGATCGCCGGTTTCTTCAAGACCCTCCACGACGCTCCGGGAGCGGAGCGGGTCATCACCGACCTCCGCAAGGAGAACGCGAGCCTGAAGGCCGAGCTGTCCGCGCAGCGCCTCGACAAGGCCCGCGTGGCGAAGCTCGACCGGATGCTCGGGCTGGCGGGGCTCGGCCGCTACCGCGTCGTCCCGGCCCAGGTGGTGGCCCGTCGCGCCACGCCTGGATTCGAGGACGCCGTCGAGATCGACGCGGGGAGCAACGACGGGGTGCGGGCCGACATGACGGTGCTGAGCGGCGAGGGCCTGGTCGGCCGGGTCGTCTACGCGGGCCCCAGCACCTCGACCGTCGTCCTGCTCACCGATCCCGCGCTGTCCGCGGGCGCCCGGCTTGAAGGCGGCAACGAGTTGGGCGTCGTCAGTGGACTCGGGCAGGCCGGGGGCAGCGACAACCTGATCAGGTTCCGGCTGCTGGACGACGCCGTCCCTGTGGCGGTGGGCCGCCGGATCGTGTCCTTCGGCTCCCAGCGGAGCGCGCCGTACGTGGCCGGCGTGCCGATCGGCGTGATCGAGCGGGTGGAGAACACGCCGGGCGAGCTGACCCGGATCGCGTACGCCAGGCCGTTCGCCGACTTCTCCTCGATCGATGTCGTCGGGGTCGTGACCCAGGCGCCCAAGCGTGATCCGCGTGACTCCGTGCTGCCACCGGTGCCCCAGCCGGCCAAGCCGCCCGCGCCGCGGCCCGCGAAGCCGTCGACGGAGGTCTGGCCGCCCGTCGAGGCCCGCCCACTGGGCCCGGACAGGAGAGCCGGCAGGGGAGCGGGCAGGGAACGGGAAAGTGCGCGGTCAGAGCACGAGCCGGAGCCGGAAGCCTCTCCCGCGGTCGCCCGCACGGCTCCTCCGGCGAACCCTCAGCGGCGCGCGCGGGAGCATCCCCCGGTGGCCGCACATGAGCATCCGCTCGCGAACGCCCGGCAGAACGCGCCCGCCGACACCCGGAAGAACGCCCGGCAGAGCGCTGCCGCGGACGCCCGGAAGAAGGCGCTCGCGGACGCCCGGGGCGACACGGCGGACGGCAAGCACCGGCGACAGGACAGGAGGGCCTGATCCCGATGCTTCGCAACCTCACCGCCGCGCTGCTCGTCTTCGCGGCTCTGGTGATCCAGGCCGGAATCGTGAACCGGCTGTCCCCCAGGATCGCGCCGGACCTGGTGCTGCTGGTCGTTCTCTGCCTGGCGGCGCTGCGCGGGCCGCTTCCCGGAGCGGTGATCGGGTTCTGCGGCGGCCTGGCCTACGACCTGCTGCCCCCCGCCGACCACCCGCTGGGGCAGTACGCGCTGGTGATGTGCGCTCTCGGCTGGCTGGCCGGGCGGCTGGGCGATCAGCTGCCGCTGCTGGCCGTGATGTTCTGCGCGGTCGTCGCGCCCGGCTTGGCGGCAGGCCTCGGCGCGCTGCTCGGCGATCCCGGCGTGAGCTGGGCCGTCCTCCGTACGGCCTGGCCGCTGATCGCCCTGTGCAACCTCCTCGCGGCGCCCGTGGTGCTGTGGGCGGTGTCCGCCCCGCATCGCAGGAGGCGCCCCGGTGAGACGGAGTCGATGAGGGGCTGGAGACGGGGGATGGCATGAATCGGTTGCGGGTGCGGCTGTTCGTCCTGCAATTGCTCGTCGTGGCGATGCTCGCTGTGCTGGGCGTGCGGCTCTGGCAGGTGCAGATGGTCCAGGGGGCGCAGTTCGTCGCGGTGGCGACCGAGACCCGCACCCGGGAGGTCCGCGTGCCGGCCCTCCGGGGCGCGATCCTCGACGCCTCCGGCCGCCCGCTGGTCCGCAACCGCACCAGCCTGGTGGTCTCGATCGACCGGTCCAGGTTCGAGCGGATGCCGGACGGCGGCGACGCGGTGCTCAGGCGGCTGTCGCCCGTGCTGGGGCTCAAGTTCGACCAGTTGAAACAGCGCATCCGTCCCTGCGGCCCGGGCGTCTCGCGGCCCTGCTGGCCGGGCTCGCCGTACACGCCGACTCCGGTCGCCGACCACGTGAACCCCCGTGTGGCGCTGCAGATCCTGGAGCGGCAGGAGGACTTCCCCGGCGTGACCGCCGAGATCCAGGCGGTCCGCTCCTACCCGGGCGGCAAGGACGCCGCGCAGCTTCTGGGCTACCTCCAGCCGGTCACGAAGGAGGAGCTGGAACGGCGGGAGGGGCTCAAGGCCAGCTACTCGGGCGTCGACCTGGTGGGCCGTGACGGCCTGGAGTACTCCTACGACTCGGCCCTGCGCGGCAAGCCGGGGCTTCGCCGCGTGCAGGTGGACCGGATGGGCAAGGTCATCGCGGTCGAGCAGCGGGCGGCGCCGACACCGGGCGACACGCTCATCACGAGCATCGACGCGAACGTGCAGTCCATCGTGGAGAAGTCCCTGGACCAGGCGATGAGGGAGTCTCCGAACTCCGACAGCGCCGCCGGCGTCGTCCTCGACGTGAAGACCGGCCGGGTCATCGCGATGGCGAGCCGGCCCACCTATAACCCGGCGGTGTGGACGGGCGGCATCGCAGAGAAGGACTACCAGCGGCTGCTGTCGAGCAAGTCCGGCAAGCCGCTCGTCTCCCGCGTCATCAACGGCACGTACGCGCCCGGATCGACATTCAAGATCAGCTCGGTCTCGGCGATGGTCGCGGACGGCTCGCCGCTGAACGGGACCTACGAGTGCCCGAGCGCGTACAACGTGGAGGGCAGGGCGTTCGGCAACGCGGGCGGCATGGCCCTGGGCTCCATATCCCTGCACACGGCGCTGGTGAAGTCGTGCGACACGGTCTTCTACCGGGCGGGCTATGAGGAGTGGCAGCGCGACGGCGGTAAGACGCCGAAGGTGAAGATCAAGGAGCCGATGCCGAACATGGCCCGCGCCTACGGGTTCGGCGAGCTGACGGGCGTCGACCTGCCGGGCGAGTCCCCCGGTCTGATCCCGACCCGCTCGTGGAAGCGGAACCTGTGGAACGCCTCCAAGGACGTCATGTGCAAGCGGGCCAAGACCGGCTATCCGGAGATGAAGGACGAGGGCCGCGCCGCCTTCGCCAAGCGCCTCGCCAACGAGAACTGCCTGGAGGGCTACCTGTACCACGCGTACGAGGCGGCCAACTTCTCCATCGGCCAGGGTGACGTGCAGGTCACTCCGCTCCAGCTCGCCAGGGCGTACGCCGCGCTGGTCGGCGACGGCAACGTGCGCAGCCCGCGGGTCGGCTGGGCGGTGGTCCGGCCCGACGGCAGCGTCGTCAAGGAGATCCCGGTGCCGGTGGTCCGCCACCTGCCGATCAGCGACGAGACGCGCGACTACATCCGCAAGGCGCTCAGCGAGGTGCCGTCCGACGGCACGGCGGCGGGCGCGTTCCGAGGATTCCCGATGGACCAGGTGAAGATCGGCGGCAAGACCGGTACGGCCGAGGTCTGGGGCAAGGCGGACACCTCGTGGTTCGCGTCGTTCGCTCCGGCGGACAACCCGCGCTTCGTGGCCGTCGTCCTGGTGTCCCAGGGCGGCTTCGGCGCCGAGACGGCGGCCCCCGCAGTGCGGCGCATCTGGGAGGGCATCTACGGGATCGGCAAGAGCGAGGACGGCAAGGCGATCAAGCCCGCGCTCCCCGACGGCCGCCCGGCGAGCCGCCTGCCCGTGATCAAGCAGGACGGGACGGTCACCCAATGAGGCGGCGCCATGCCTGAGGCGGTGCGGGTGCGGCGACGGTCCCTCGCCAGGCGGGCGGTGGGCCAGGGGGCGCCGGTGTGGCGGATGGACGGCCTGCTCCTCGCGGCGGTGATCGCACTGAGCGTCATCGGCACGCTGCTGGTCTGGTCGTCCACCCGGACCTGGGTGTCCAACGAGCCGACGGGGCTGGTCAAGAAGCACGTTTTGAACCTGTGCATCGGCCTGGCGCTCTACAGCGTCATGGCGGTGAGCGACTACCGCTGGCTGCGCAGGTACGCCCCCTTCCTGTACGGCGTGGCCATCTTGGGGCTCCTGCTGGTCATCACCCCGATGGGATCGACCATCAACGGGCACCACTCGTGGATCATGCTCGGGGGCGGCTTCGCCGTACAGCCCGCGGAGCTGGTCAAACCGGCTCTGATCGTGATCATGGCTCGGTTCCTCGTGCGCTCCGCCGAGGGGAAGGACCGGCCCCGGGTCGTCGACCTGGCGCTCTGCCTCGCCGCGGCGGGGGTCGCGGCGGCGCTGGTCATGCTGGAGCCCGACCTCGGCACCACGATGGTGCTCATGGTCATCACGGGCGGGGTCATCGTCTTCGCCGGGGTGCGCAAGCGCTGGATCGTGGCGTCGGTGCTGCTGGCCGCGGCCTGCGGCCTGGCCGTGTGGTCCCTGGGACTGATGAAGCCCTACCAGGTGGCCCGGTTCACCGCGCTGATCAACCCCGCCAGTGATCCGCGCGGCGTCGGATACAACAGCACGCAGGCGCTGGTGGCGATCGGATCGGGCGAGCTGTTCGGGAAGGGCCTGTTCCACGGCGGGCAGACCACTGGGCGTTTCGTGCCGGAGCAGCACACCGACTTCATCTTCACGGTGGCGGGCGAGGAGTTCGGCTTCGTGGGGACCGTCACGGTGGTGGCGCTGCTCGGGGTGGTGCTGCTGCGCGGCCTGCGCATCGCCAGGATGTGCGAGGATCGCTTCGGCGCGCTGGTCGCGGGCGGGATCGTCACCTGGATGGCCTTCCAGACCCTCGTCAACGTCGGGATGACCATCGGCATCATGCCGATCACCGGCGTTCCCCTGCCGTTCGTCTCGTACGGTGGCACGGCGACGTTCGCCAACATGATCGCGGTCGGCATCCTCCAGGCGATCCATGTCCGGGAGCGCGCCCTCTCCGCATGAGAGCGCGTCGCAGGGAACCGGATCCCGGCTCTCACTGGCGCCAGGTCCGTAAAGCGAACACCATGGGAACGGAACTGGTTCGGGGGCTGAACGGACCATTACGGAGGAACGGTGACTCCGGACGATGAGGCGCGGGAGCGCGAGCGGGCCCTTGAGCTGCTGCGCACCGCCTTTCCGGACTATCGGATCGTGTACGGCGGCGGCCGCTGGGCCGCCGCGGCAGCGGGCGACCCGCCCATGGTGTGGTTCGCCGAGACCCCCAGCAGCCTCTGCGGCCAGCTCTTCCTGGCCCAGTTGCGCAACGGCGGGACCATCACCCCTCTCCATGGGAAGGAGAGCAACTCGCAGTGCGCAGGGTGACCGTTTTGTGACGATCGCGACGCTAGCGTGACTTGGTCACCACCTGGAGAGCCGATGACACAACCCTCACGCGGCGGCGATCGGTCCGCCATCCAATGCGCCGCGATCATCCGCGAGCGGACGCTGGCGAGCCTCGGTGAACCGCCGACGACAGCCGTCACCCACCAGATCGCCGAGGAGATCCACGTCTGCTGCCCGCAGGCGTCCCGGTTCAAGTGCCTGCGCCTCGCCCACGGATGGACGGTGGAGGAGGCGATCGAGCGCTTCCACGCGATGTGCGACCGCGAGCAGATCAAGCGCCGCGGGCTCACGGAGCGCTCCTGGCGCGAATGGGAGGCCGGGGCGCGTCCCGACCGCGACTACACGGACCTGCTGTGCCGGCTGTTCGAGACCGGCCCGGTGCAGCTCGGCTTCGCCCGCGACTACACCCCGGAGGACCTCCGGCGGCCACGGGAGGCCGGGCCGGACCCGATCTCCGCGGCGGCGATGGAGGCGAGCGACCACGCCGAGCGGGTGGAGACGAGCGAGATCGGCGACAGCACGCTCGAACGGCTCCGCACCCAGGTGATCTGGGTGGCCAGGCGGTACGTCTGGGAGGCGCCGCTGCCGCTCTTCGTCGAGATGAGGGCGCTCCAGGAGCAGACTCGGCGGGCGCTGGAGCGGCGGATCCACCCGATCCAGGCGGGCGAGCTGTATTTCCTGACCGGCGCGCTGTGCGGGCTGATGGCCAACGCGAGCATGGACATGGGCCGCCGGGTCCCCGCCGACACGCTGGCCAGGGCCGCGTGGACCTACGGCAGGATCGCCGGGCACCAGTCGCTCATGGGCTGGGCGCGCGGCATGCAGGCGTCGGTGGCGCTGTGGGACAGGCGCTACGAGGACGCCGCGGGCTACGCTCGGGACGGTCTCGCCCACCTGGCGCGGGGCCAGGGCGGAGCGCGCCTGCACATGCTCCGGGCCCGCGCGACCGCCATGCTCGGCCGTACGGCGGAGGCCGAGCGGGAGCTGACCATGGCCCTGGAGGCCCGCGAGGCGGACTCGGGCGACGAGCTCCATGACGGCTTCGCCGGCGAGTTCGCGTTCCGGCCGGCCAAGCACGCCTACTACGCGGCCGTGACCCGCCTGCATCTCGGCCAGCCGGCTCCGGCCATCCAGGAGGCCAGAACGGCCCTCGACCTCTACGCCACGGGCGACCCCCAGCACCGGTCGTACGGCTGCGAGGCGATGGCGGGCGCCCACCTCGCCGTCGCCCACCTCATGGAGGACGACCCCGACGGCGCGGAGGAGGCGCTGACCCCGCTGCTCGACCTCCCGCCCGAACGCCGCATCGACAGTCTCGCGGAGACGCTGGGATCGACCCGCAAACTGCTCGGCGGCAGGCTCGCGAGCCGGCTTGACGGGTTCTGCGCGGTCGGCCTGCCGCAGTCCGCCGCCCGCGCACTGCCCGAGGGGAGCGGCTGATGTCGGTCTTCACCGTCGCGGGCACCCCGCCCGCGCTCGCCGAGGCGTGCCGCCAGGCCGGGCTCAGCGCCGCCGGAGCGCGGCTGCTGCGGAGCTTCGCCAACGTGGTGTACCACCTTCCGGGCGAGGGGGTGGTCGTCCGCCTGGCCGAGGCCACCACCCCGGGCAAGTTCGAGCGGCTCGTCACCTCGCTCAAGGTCACCCGCTGGCTCGACGCGCAGGGCTTCCCCGTGACCCGGCCGCTGGACGTCCGGCAGCCGCTCGCCGTCGAAGGGTGCCTCGCGACCTTCTGGCACTACGAGAACGAGGGGCCGGACGCCGGGCGCGCGGAGGATCCGGCGGCGCTCGGCGTCATGCTGCGGTGGCTGCACACCCTCCCGCCCGTGCCGTTCGAGCTGCCGACCTACGACCCCTTCGGCCGCGTACGGCGGGCCGTCACGGCGAGCCGCGTCCTGAGCGACGAGGAGCGCGCCTGGCTGCTGGAACGGTGTTCCACGCTCATGGAGGCCTACTACGAGCGGGTCGAGTTCGCCCTGCCGTACGGGCTGGTGCACGGGGACGCGCACCGGGGCAACCTGATCCGCACGCCGGAGCGGCTCCTGCTGTGCGACTGGGACTCGGCGAGTGCCGGGCCGCGCGAGATCGACCTCGTCCCGACGCTGCAGGGTGCGCGGTTCGGGCTGTCGGACGCGCAGCGGGCCGGATTCGCCGAGGCGTATGGCTACGACGTCAGGGACTGGGAGGGATATCCGGTGCTCCGCGACATCCGGGAGCTCCAGACGCTGACGGCTGTGCTGCGCAACGCCCACCGCGACCCCGCAGGTCATGAGGAGCTCCGGCACCGGCTCGCCTCGCTCCGCGCGGGCGACGATCGGATCTGGCACGCTTTCTGAAGCGGCTACCCTGGAACCCATGTCTGTCGAGTCATTGTTTCCCCGCCTGGAATCGCTTCTGCCTAGGGTGCAGAAGCCGATCCAGTACGTCGGGGGTGAGCTGAACTCGACGATCAAGGACTGGGACGAGGCGACGGTCCGGTGGGCTCTCATGTACCCGGACGCCTACGAGGTCGGCCTGCCCAACCAGGGCGTGCAGATCCTCTACGAGATCCTCAACGAGCTGCCCGAGACGCTGGCCGAGCGCACCTACGCCGTCTGGCCCGACCTCGAGGCGCTCATGCGGTCCGAGGGCGTCCCGCAGTTCACGGTCGACGCCCACCGGCCGGTGCGCGCCTTCGACATCCTCGGGGTCTCGTTCTCCACCGAGCTGGGCTACACCAACCTGCTCACCGCGCTCGACCTGGCGGGGATCCCGCTGGACGCGGTCGAGCGGACCGATGAGGACCCGATCGTGCTGGCCGGCGGCCACGCCGCGTTCAACCCCGAGCCGATCGCCGACTTCCTCGACGCCGCCGTCCTCGGCGACGGAGAGCAGATCGCCATCGCGATCTCCGAGGTCGTCCGCGAGTGGAAGGGCGAGGGCCGCCCCGGCGGCCGCGACGAGCTGCTCATGCGGCTCGCCTCCACCGGAGGGGTGTACGTCCCGAAGTTCTACGACGTCGAGTACCACCCGGACGGCCGCATCAAGCGCGTCGTCCCCAACCGCCCCGGCGTTCCGTCGCGGGTCTTCAAGCACACGGTCATGGACCTGGACGAGTGGCCCTACCCGAAGAAGCCGCTCGTCCCGCTCGCCGAGACCGTGCACGAGCGGTTCAGCGTGGAGATCTTCCGCGGCTGCACCCGCGGCTGCCGCTTCTGCCAGGCCGGGATGATCACCCGTCCGGTGCGGGAGCGGTCGATCACCACGATCGGCGACATGGTCGAGGTGGGCCTCAAGGAGTCCGGCTTCAGCGAGGTCGGCCTGCTCTCGCTGTCCAGCGCCGACCACTCCGAGATCGCCGAGGTCGCCAAGGGCCTCGCCGACCGCTACGAGGGCACGCAGACGGGTCTCTCGCTGCCGTCCACGCGGGTCGACGCGTTCAACATCGACCTGGCGGGCGAGTTCTCCCGCAACGGGCGCCGCTCCGGGCTGACCTTCGCACCCGAAGGCGGCTCCGAGCGGATGCGCAAGGTGATCAACAAGATGGTCACCGAGGAAGATCTGATCCGCACCGTCACCACGGCGTACAGCCAGGGCTGGCGGCAGGTGAAGCTCTACTTCATGTGCGGGCTGCCGACCGAGGAGGACGTGGACGTCCTCGGCATCGCCGACCTGGCCAAGAAGGTCATCAAGGCGGGCCGCGAGGCGACCGGCTCCCGGGACGTCCGCTGCACGGTCTCCATCGGCGGTTTCGTGCCCAAGCCGCACACGCCGTTCCAGTGGGCCGCCCAGTGCGACCACGAGACGGTGGACCGCCGGCTGCGCGATCTCCGCGACGCCCTCCGCGGCGACAAGGAGTACGGCAGGGCCATCGGCTACCGCTACCACGACGGCAAGCCGTCGATCGTGGAAGGGCTGCTGTCGCGCGGCGACCGCCGCGTGGGCAGGGTCATCCGGGCGGTGTGGGAGGACGGCGGCCGCTTCGACGGCTGGAGCGAGCACTTCTCCTACGAGCGGTGGATGGCCGCCGCCGAGCGGGCGCTCTCCGGCGAGCCGGTCGACGTCGACTGGTACACCACCCGCGAGCGGGAGGAGCACGAGGTGCTCCCCTGGGACCACCTCGACGCCGGCCTGGACCGCGAGTGGCTCTGGCAGGACTGGCAGGACGCGACGGGCGACGTGGAGGTCGAGGACTGCCGCTGGACGCCCTGCTACGACTGCGGCGTCTGCCCGACCATGGGGACGGAGATCCAGATCGGCCCCACGGGCAAGAAGCTGCTGCCGCTCACCGTGGTCTGACCGTAGCTCCACGATCATCTGACAGGCCTCCCCGGGCCGGGGGCCTATCCTGAAAGACACCGAACCGACCTCGGAAGGACGACGGAACTCTGAAACCCGTTCCCGATGGACCCGCCCCCGCGCCCGTGGTGCAGCGCCTCCGGGTGCGCTACGCCAAGCGGGGCCGCCTGCGCTTCACCAGCCACCGTGACATCTCCCGCGCCGTCGAAAGGGCGGTGCGGCGGGCCGACATCCCGGTGGCGTTCAGCGCGGGGTTCAGCCCCCACCCGAAGATCTCCTACGCCGGCGCCGCCCCGACCGGGGTGGCGAGCGAGGCCGAATACCTGGAGATCGGCGTGAGCCGGCACTGCGACCCGCAGCGGCTCCGCGCCGACCTCGACGCCTCGCTGCCGCCGGGCCTGGACGTGCTCGACGTGGTCGAGGCGCGCGCCGGGGGCCTGGCCGACCGGCTGGAGGGCTCGACGTGGGAGCTGCGGCTGCCCGGGGCAGATCCAGAGGAGGCCACGGGCGCGGTGGAGAAGTTCCTGGCGGCCGGCCACGTCGAGGTCGAGCGGCTGACCAAGAAGGGAATGCGGCGCTTCGACGCCCGTCAGGCGGTCCGTTCGGTGGCCGTCACGGACGGGAGCGAGAGAACGGCAGGTCAGGAGCCCGGGCCGCCGTGTGTCATACTTCGTATGGTTGTTCGGCACGAAACACCTGCCGTCCGGCCCGATGACGTACTCATGGGTCTGCGTCTCGTGGCAGGCTTCGCGCCGCCGTCACCTCCCGAGGTGACCAGGCTGGCGCAGGGGCCGCTCGACGCAACGACCGGTGAGCCCGCCGACCCGTTCGATCTCGATCGGGCAGGCGGAGACCTATAAGACTTGCCGCCGCGGCACCGACAGGAGGCCCGGCGGACCGCGAGAGACGAGAGCCTCCGCGCGGCGCGGAAACGTGCCCGGGGGCTGACGGGAGAACGCCCGCATGCTCGAGAACGAGCCGACCGACAGGGCTGCGAGCCTTGACGGTGATACGACAACGCGCGATTCGGGGCACGGTTCCGACGTGAACGACGCCCCACGGGAGACCGGCGGGGTGACGACCACGCCGCGCCGCCGTTCGGCCAGCCGTCCGGCCGGGCCCCCGCCCGAGCCCGACGAGCCCGCGACCGCCGCCCCGGCGGTCGCTGGGACTCCGACGCCGGTTCAGGAGACCCCGGTGGTTCAGGAGACGCCGGTGGCGGCCGAGCCGGCCGTGGCGGAGAAGCCCAAGCGGGTCACCCGCCGCCGCACTTCGGCCAAGACCGCGCCGGAGGCCGAGGCCGCCCCCGTGCCTGCCCTCGCGCCGGACGCCGTAGCGGAGGCGGCGGCGGAGGTGGCTCCAGGGGCCGTCACGGACGACGCCGAGGCCCCGGCGGCCCCCGCGCCCCGGACCGTACGGCGCAGCCGCACCCGGAAGACCGTCCAGGAACCCGTGGACGAGGCCGGTCAGGAGCCCGTCGCCGAAGCCGGTCATGGGGCCGGTCATGGGGCCGGTCATGGGGCCGCCGAGGAGGAGCAGGCCCCGGCGAGGCGTCGCCGTACGCGCAAGAAGGACGACGTCGCCCCGGAACGATCCAGGGCGATGAGCGCGGCCGAGGCCGAGGTCGCGACGGCGCTCCAGCTCGGGCTGCCCGCCGAGGAGCCCCTCGACGACGAGCCCGCCGGTGAGGACCTGATCGAGGACGAGGAGCTCGAGGAGACCGCGGAGGACGGAGCCGGGGAGGCCGCGCAGCCGCGGGTGCTGGCCGATCCCTTCGGTCTGTCCGCGCCGCAGGCGGCCGTGCCGTCGGTGATGTTCCAGGCTCCGGCGGCGGTCTTCCAGCCGCTGTTCCAGGCTCCCGATCCCTTCGCCGCCCGCCCCGCGTCGCCCCCGCCGGCCGTACCGGCCGAGAAGGCGGCGGAGGACGCCGACATCGACGACGCCGACGAGGCGAACGAATCCGGCGAGGACGAGGGCGACAGCGATGGCGAGGGCGGCGCCCGCAGGCGGCGCCGCCGCCGGGGCGGCCGTGGCCGTGGCGCCAGGGTCCGCGGGGACTCCGACGAGTCCGAGGACTCCGACGAGGAGTCCCAGGCCGTGACGGCCGAGGACGAGGAGCGCGAGGAAGCGGCGGAGGAGCCCGAGGGTGAGCAGGCCGGCTCGCGTCGCCGTCGCCGTCGCCGCCGCCGGGGGACCGAGGACGGCGAGCTCACGGTCGACGACCCGCCGAACACGGTCGTCCGCATCCGCGCGCCGCGCGCCACGCGGTCCGCTTCGGTGGACGAGGTGCAGGGCGTGCGCGGCTCCACGCGGCTGGAGGCCAAGAAGCAGCGCCGCCGCGAGGGCCGTGAGCTGGGCCGCCGCAGGCCGCCGATCATCACCGAGTCGGAGTTCCTGGCCCGGCGCGAGTCGGTCGAGCGCGTCATGGTCGTGCGCCGCCACGGCGGCCGCACCCAGATCGCGGTGCTCGAGGACGGCGTGCTCGTCGAGCACTACGTCGACCGCGAGTCGAGTCAGTCCTACGTCGGCAACGTGTACCTCGGCAAGGTGCAGAACGTGCTGCCCTCGATGGAGGCGGCGTTCGTCGACATCGGCAAGGGCCGCAACGCCGTGCTGTACGCCGGTGAGGTGAACTTCGACACCGCCGGGCTGGAGGGCCAGCCCAAGCGGATCGAGGCGGCGCTGAAGTCCGGCCAGTCCGTGCTCGTCCAGGTGACCAAGGACCCGATCGGGCACAAGGGCGCCCGGCTGACCTCGCAGGTCAGCCTCCCCGGCCGCTACCTGGTCTACGTGCCGGACGGGTCGATGACCGGCATCTCCCGCAAGCTCCCCGACAAGGAACGGACGCGGCTCAAGCAGATCCTCCGCAAGGTGATGCCGGAGAACGCGGGCGTGATCGTCCGTACGGCGGCGGAGGGCGCCTCTGAGGAGGAGCTCAGCCGCGACGTGGCCCGTCTGTCGGCGCAGTGGGAGAACATCCAGCGCAAGGCCAAGTCGGCCAGCCCGCCCGAGCTGCTGTCCGGCGAGCCCGACCTGACGGTCCGGGTGGTCCGCGACGTGTTCAACGAGGACTTCACCTCGCTGGTGGTCGAGGGGGACGAGGCGTGGCAGACGGTGGACGAGTACGTCCGCTATGTCGCGCCGCATCTCGCCGACCGCCTGTCGAAGTGGGAGGAGAACGGCGACGTCTTCTCCGCCTACCGGGTGGACGAGCAGATCGCCAAGGCGATGGAGCGCAAGGTGTGGCTGCCCTCGGGCGGCTCCCTCGTGATCGACCGCACCGAGGCGATGACCGTCGTCGACGTCAACACCGGCAAGTTCACCGGGCAGGGCGGCAACCTGGAGGAGACCGTCACCCGCAACAACCTGGAGGCGGCGGAGGAGATCGTCCGCCAGCTCCGGTTGCGGGACATCGGCGGCATCATCGTCATCGACTTCATCGACATGGTGCTGGAAGGCAACCGTGACCTGGTGCTCCGGCGGCTGCTGGAGTGCCTTGCCAGGGACCGGACCAAGCACCAGGTCGCGGAGGTCACCTCCCTCGGCCTGGTCCAGATGACCCGCAAGCGGGTCGGCCAGGGCCTCCTGGAGGCGTTCTCCACGCCCTGTGACTGCTGTCACGGCCGCGGCATCATCATCTCGACCGAGCCGGTCGAGGGGAAGCCGGAGCCGCGCGGCACGCAGGGCAAGATGGCCATCGAGAAGGCCGTGGCCGAGAAGGTCGGGGCCGGCAGTGAGGGGGGTACGGCTGTCGCCGCGTCCGGCAACGGACGTGACAGCGTCACCGACGCCCTCGACCCGGACGAGGACGACGCGCCGGCAGCGCATTCCCGGGGACGGCGACGTTCCCGCAGGAAGACGGCCGACTAGCGACTTCGTCTCCCCGGTGTTCCGCCCGGTTCGACCTGGGTGCCGCTAATCCGGTACCCTAGTCAACCGGTGCGCCCGCTGGCGCGCCTGGCTTCGCGCGCCTGCCCGGAACGCCGATCGTGTTATCGACAGCAGCCGGATGCGGGGCGCGGCATCTACGCATTTAGCCAGAAGAAGGGTTCCGCGGTGTACGCGATCGTTCGTTGCGGCGGCAGGCAGCAGAAGGTCTCCGTCGGGGACGTCCTCGAGGTGGACAAGGTCGCCGGCGAGGTTGGGTCCTCGGTGTCGCTGCCGGCGGTGCTCGTCGTCAACGACGGCGATGTCACCTCCGACGCTGCCACGCTTGGCAGGTTCCAGGTGACCGCCGAGATTCTCGGCGAGACCAAGGGCCCCAAGATTCGCATTCTGAAGTACAAGAACAAGACCGGCTACAAGAAGCGCCAGGGTCACCGTCAGCGGTACACCCAGGTCAAGGTCACCGGCATCAACCCCGGCCAGTAATTTCCGGGGGACGACCCCCGAAAGGGAGTGAAACATGGCACACAAGAAGGGCGCCTCGTCCACCCGGAACGGCCGTGACTCGAACGCTCAGCGGCTCGGCGTCAAGCGCTTCGGTGGTCAGCTCGTCAACGCGGGCGAGATCATCGTCCGTCAGCGCGGCACGCACTTCCACCCCGGCGACAACGTCGGGCGTGGCGGCGACGACACGCTGTTCGCGCTGGCCGCGGGCCACGTGCAGTTCGGCACCAAGCGCGGTCGGCGTGCGGTGAGCATCATCCCGATCGCGGAGTAGATCCGCTCGGGAGAAACGTTGCAGATGAGGCGGATCGAGCATTCGGTCCGCCTCATTTCATTTATGGGGAGGGAAGCGGCTGATGGCTGACTTCGTGGACAACGTCATCCTGCACATCAAGGCGGGTGACGGCGGCAACGGCTGCGCCTCCGTCCACCGGGAGAAGTTCAAGCCGCTCGGCGGCCCCGACGGCGGCAACGGCGGCCGCGGCGGCGACGTGATCCTGGAAGTGGATCCCAACACCGCCACGCTGCTGGAATATCACCACCGCCCGCATCGCAAGGCGGCCAACGGCAAGCAGGGCATGGGCTCCAACCGTGACGGCGCCAATGGCGAGGACGTCGTCCTCCCGGTGCCCAACGGGACCGTGGTGAAGGACACGAGGACCGGCGAGGTGCTGGTCGATCTCGTCGGCGCGGGCACCCGGTACGTCGCGGCCCAGGGCGGTTTCGGCGGCCTCGGCAACGCCGCGCTGGCCAACGCCAAGCGCAAGGCTCCCGGCTTCGCGCTGCTCGGCGAGCCCGGCGACGGCGCCGAGATCACGCTGGAGCTGAAGACGGTCGCCGACGTGGCGCTGGTCGGCTTCCCCAACGCCGGCAAGTCGTCTTTGGTCGCGGCGCTCTCGGCCGCCCGGCCGAAGATCGCGGATTATCCGTTCACCACGCTGATCCCCAATCTCGGCGTCGTGACGGCGGGGGAGACCGTGTTCACGGTCGCCGACGTGCCCGGCCTCATCCCGGGGGCCTCCGAGGGCAAGGGGCTCGGCCACGAGTTCCTGCGGCACGTCGAGCGCTGCTCGACCATCGTGCACGTCCTCGACTGCGCCACGATCGAGCCCGGCCGCGACCCGATCACGGACTTCGACGTCATCGAGGCCGAGCTGGCGGCCTACGGCTCGTTGCAGGACCGGCCCCGGCTGGTCGTGCTCAACAAGGTCGACGTGCCGGACGGCCGGGAGCTGGCGGACATCGTCAGGCCTCTCCTGGAGGAGCGCGGCCTGCGGATCTTCGAGATCTCCGCCGCCACCCACGAGGGTCTCAAGCCTCTGGCGTACGCCATGGGCGAGATGGTCGCGCGGGCCCGGGCCGACGCCCCGGTCGAGGAGCCGACGCGCCTGGTGATCCGGCCGAAGCAGTTCGGCGAGGCGGGCTTCGCCGTCCGGCGGATCGACGACAAGATCTTCCAGGTGACCGGCGAGAAGCCGGAGCGCTGGATCCGCCAGACCGACTTCAGCAACGACGAGGCCGTGGGCTACCTGGCCGACCGCCTGGAGCGGCTGGGCGTCGAGGAGGCGCTGATCGAGGCGGGGGCGCAGGTGGGCGCCGAGGTCGTCATCGGCCCGATGCAGGGCGGCTACGTCTTCGACTGGCAGCCGTCCGAGGGCACGCGGACCCGCGTCGGCGGACCTCGCGGCACCGACAGCAGGATCGGCTAGGCAGGGCCGGCCGAGACAGGGTCGGCTGGGCAGGGTCGTTGATGGGATCGTTGGACGGGATCGGTTGGACGGGATCGGTTGGACAGGGGCGGCGGCGTGGCGGATACGGCAGGCGCGGCGGGCACAGTAGGCACGGCGAGCGCCACAGGTGCGGCGGGTGTCCCCGGTGCGGCCGGCGCGGCGGGCAGGGACCGGATCCGTACGGCGTCGCGGCTGGTCGTCAAGGTGGGCTCCTCCTCCCTCACGACCCCGCAGGGCATGATCGACGTGGACCGCGTCGACGCGCTCGTCGACGTGCTCGGCGCGCGACGGCAGGCCGGCACGCAGATCGTGCTCGTCTCGTCGGGCGCCATCGCGGCCGGTCTCGGCCCGCTCGGCCTGCGGGCGCGGCCCAAGGACCTCGCCACCCAGCAGGCCGCGGCGTCCGTGGGCCAGGGTGTGCTCGTCGCCCGCTACACCTCCTCCTTCGCCCGGTACGGCCTGCGCGTCGGCCAGGTGCTGCTGACCGCCGACGACATGATGCGGCGGTCGCACCACCGCAACGCCCAGCGGACGCTGGCCCGGCTGCTTGAGCTCGGCATCGTGCCGGTCGTCAACGAGAACGACACGGTGGCCACCGACGAGATCCGCTTCGGCGACAACGACCGGCTCGCCGCGCTGGTGGCCCACCTGATCCACGCCGACGCGATGGTGCTGCTGTCCGACGTGGACGCCCTCTATGACGGCGACCCGCGACGGGAGGGGACCACGAGGATCGCCGAGGTCCGAGGCCCGGAGGACCTCGAAGGTGTCGAGCTGGGCACCTCCGGACGGGTGGGAACCGGCGGCATGGTGACCAAGGTGCAGGCGGCCCGGATCGCCACCGGGGCGGGCGTGCCCGTCGTCCTCACGGCGGCGGCCCACGCGGCGCAGGCGCTGGCCGGCGTGGACGTCGGCACCTACTTCCACCCCGGGGGACGTCACCCCGGCACCCGGCTGCTCTGGCTCGCCCACGCCGCGACCGGCCGGGGCCGGCTGCATCTGGACGCGGGCGCGGTCGAGGCGGTCGTCGGGCGGCGCATGTCGCTGCTCCCGGCGGGCGTGGTCAAGGTCGAGGGCGACTTCGCGGCGGGCGACCCCGTCGACCTGTGCGGCCCCCTTGGCGTCCCGGTCGCCCGCGGGCTCGTCAACTACGACGCGGCGGAGATCCCCGAGCTGCTCGGCCGTTCCACCCGGGAGCTGGCCAGCGCGCTCGGCCCGGAGTACGAGCGTGAGCTGATCCACCGCGACGACATCGTCATACTGGAAGCCGACCACTAAACAAACGGAGCGCGAGGCAATGTCTGAGGCAGAGGACTTTCTGAAGGTCGCCCGCGCGGCCAAGGACGCCGCGACGGTGCTCGCGCCGCTGCCGCGCGCGCCGAAGGACGCCGCGCTGCGCGCCGTGGCGGACGCCCTGGTGGCCCGCACGGACGAGATCGTCGAGGCCAACGCCGTCGACGTCGCCAAGGCCAGGGAGGGGGGCACCTCCGAAGCCATGATCGACAGGCTCCGCCTCGACGCCGGCCGCGTCGAGAAGATCGCGGCAGCCGTACGGCAGGTGGCCGACCTCCCCGACCCGGTCGGCGAGGTCGTCAGGGGGAGCACGCTCCCGAACGGGCTGGAGCTGCGCCAGGTCCGGGTGCCGCTGGGCGTCATCGGGATCATCTACGAGGGCCGTCCGAACGTGACCGTCGACGCGGCCGCCCTGTGCCTCAAGAGCGGCAACGCCGTGCTCCTGCGCGGCTCGTCCAGCGCGTACTCGTCGAACACGGTGCTCGTCCAGATCATGCAGGACGCCCTGGCGGGGACGGAGGTGCCCGCGGCAGCCGTACAGCTCGTGCCCGGATTGACCCGCGAGTCGGTCAAGCACCTGATGCGCGCCCGCGGGCTGGTCGATGTGCTGATCCCGCGCGGCGGCGCGTCGCTGATCAACAGCGTCGTGGAGGAGTCGACCGTCCCGGTGATCGAGACCGGCGTGGGCAACTGCCACGTCTACGTCGACGCCGACGCCGACATCGAGACGGCCCTGACGATCCTGGTGAACGCCAAGGCGCAGCGGCCCTCGGTGTGCAACGCCGCCGAGACGTTCCTCGTGCATTCCGGCATCGCCGCCGAGTTCGTCCCGAGGGCGCTCGCGGCGCTCAAGGACGCCGGTGTGACGGTCCACGGGGACGAGCGCGTGCGCGCCTACAGCGCCGACGTCGTGCCGGCCACCGAGGAGGACTTCACCTCCGAGTACCTCTCCCTCGACATCGCCGCCGCGGTCGTCGACTCGCTGGAGGATGCGGTAGCGCACATCAGGAGGTACGGCTCGGCCCACACCGACGCGATCGTCACCCGGTCCCAGCAGGCCGCCCGGCGGTTCGTGGCCACCGTGGACTCGGCCGCCGTCGCGGTGAACGCCTCCACGCGGTTCACGGACGGCGGGGAGTTCGGCTTCGGCGCGGAGATCGGCATCTCCACCCAGAAGCTGCACGCACGGGGCCCGATGGGCCTGCCCGAGCTCACGTCCACCAAGTGGATCTACACCGGAGACGGCCACATCCGGGTCTGACGCCCCCGCCGCCGATCACCGCTCGTCCATGAACCGGCCGACAGAGATCGTTTGAGCCCTCGGTATGTGAGATCGCCTGGTGGGCGGGGGACGGCACCCGCCAGCACCCGATCATCACCGCGTTCGCCTCGGCCTCTGTGGCGATGGCCGCCTCGAAGGTCGCGCCCTAAACGCGGGCGAGGACCGGTCGGGAGCCGAGGCCGGCGTCCCTGGCCCGGAGCGCCGCGTCCACCCGGCTCGGCGCGTCGAGCTTGGTCAGCACGTTGCTGACGTGGTTGCGCACGGTTTTGGTGGCGAGGTGCAGTTCGCGAGCGATCTCCGCGTTGGAGCGGCCGTCGGCCAGCCGTTCCAGCACCTCGTGCTCCCGCTGCGTCAGGCCCGGGAACGGGCTCTGGGCGGACGGCGTGGTCAGCCGGGCCACCAGCCGGGGTGCCAGCCCACGGCCGAAGACCATATGGCCGAGGGCGACCGAGCGGACCGCCGCCGCGATCTCCGACGGGCGTGCCCCCTTCAGGAGGTAGCCGCACGCCCCGGCGCGCAGCGCCGCGAGCAGGCCCGCCTCGCCGTCGTCCGCCCCCAGCGCGAGCACCCGTACGGCAGGGCACCGGCGGCGCAGGTAGTCGAGGATCTCCAGCAAGGCCAGATCGACGAGGACCACGTCTGGGCAGAGCCGTACGGCGAGCCGCAGGGCGTCGAGCCCGTCGCACGCGGTCCCGACGACGGAGATGTCGGCCACGTCGTCGAGGGCGAACCGGATCCCGTCGATGAACAACGGGTGCTCGTCGGCCACCACCACGGTGATCGCGGCGGCAGAGGAGTCGGTTGTCGCGGTCGACGTCCTGGCCGTCATCGCGGTCGCCATCGCCGTGGGCTTCGCGGTCGTCATCCTGCCGGGGATCGCGCTCGTCATCGGTATCGTCATCGCCTGCGTCTCTTGCTCGCTCGTGAGTCGTCACGTATGTCCGGTCAAGCCGGGCCGGGTCAAGCCGGGCCGGTTCGGCGCCGGGCAGTTTCAGCATGCCGGGCCGCTCTTGTGGCCGGGTTGGCGCTGGCTTGTACGGCGCTGGCCTGTACGGCTGTGCGGCGCCGGCTTCTCCGCCGCCGGGCCGTACGGCGTCGGCTGAGCAAGGGACGGGATCGCTCAAGCGGCGCGCCTCCGCGGTTTTGTCGGAGGTGCCCGCTATGGTTGGCGCTCCTATGGCTGGACGTCTTGGGCGGGTCGGCCCGTACGCGCTGCTGGAGCGCCTGGGCCGGGGCGGCATGGGCGAGGTCTACCTCGCCGCCAACCGCCGGGGCGAGCATGTCGCCGTCAAGATGCTCCGGGACCCCATCGAGGGCGACCCGGAGGCCCGATTACGCCTGGACCGCGAGGTGCGCGCGCTGCGCAGGGTCGAGAGCCCCTACGTCGCCCAGGTCTTCGATGCCGACCTGTCCGCCGACCGGCCCTATCTCGTCATGGAGTACATCGAGGGCGAGACCCTGCTCGATGCCGTACGGCGGGGCGGCGCCCTCCCGGAGCCCGAGCTGATCTCCCTCGCCCATGGCCTCGCGACCGCACTGGCGATCATCCACGCGGGTGGAGTGGTGCATCGCGACGTCAAGCCGGCCAACGTGCTGCTGCGGGACGACGGGCCCGTGCTGATCGACTTCGGGATCGCCCAGGTGCTCGACGCCACCCGGCTGACGCTGACCGGAACCTTCCTCGGCACTCCGGGCTACGCCGCGCCGGAGCTCTTCGCCGACGAGGCGGTGGGGGAGCCCGCCGACGTCCACGCCTGGGCCGCCACCGTGGCCTTCGCCGCCACCGGGCGGCCGACCTTCGGGCGGGGAACCGTCGAGTCCCAGATGTACGCCATCCTGCACGGGAAGGCCGACCTCGCGGGGGTGCCCGCCGCCCTGCTGCCTCTCGTCCGCGCCGCGCTGCATCGCGACCCCGCCCGCCGTCCGACCGCCGCGCTCCTCGCCGACAGACTGGCCCGCCTCGCCCGCGCCTCCGGCGAATCGGCCAGCCGTACGGCTCCGCCCGCCCGCCGTACCGTGCGGAAGGCCGCCGACAAGTCGGCGGGCGCTGACGGTGCGGGAGCCGAGACCTCGGCGGCGCCGGACGGGGCCGGGAGCGGCTCTGCCGCCAAGCCCCGGAGCCGGACGAAGAAGGCGCCCGCTTCTTCGACGCCGGCCCGGCGGTCCAAGGCCCGCGACAGCCGTACAGAGTCCAAGCCCCGCGACAGCCGTACCGAATCGGCCCTCGCGGTCGAGGCGCCTCCGCAGGAGGGCGTGACCGACGCGGCCCCCGGCATCCCCACCGGCAACGCCGCGCTGATCGTCTTGTCGCTGCTCGCCGTGCCGTGCGTAGTGACGGCGGTGGTGTACCCCTGGGCCACGTTCGCGATCACGGGGGTTTTCGGGGTGGTGACCAGGGCGGTCTGGACGGGACACTGGCTCGTGCGCAACCGCAGATCTCAGCGTGCGCGTGGCCTGCTGCGGGTGCTCGCGTTCCCCGTCACACTGGTCGGCTCCCTCGTGTCCGCGGTCGCCTGGCCCGGCCTGCCCGCCGCCGCCGCGGCCTTCGTGGCGCTCTGGGTGACCGCAGGGGCACGCCTGGACCCCGAGTGGTGGACCCAGGCGGTGCCCGTCACGGTCGCCGGGGTCGCGTTCGGAGTCGTCAGCGGCGGGATCATCGGACGGGAGGTCGAACGCGTCGGCGCGACCATGCCCGGCCTGCGGAGGGAGGGCCTGCGGGCACTCGCCGTGCTCGGCGGCTTCGTCGCTCTCTGCGCGGCAGCCGTACGCGCCGTCTCGCTGTTCGTCTAGCTCCAGCGGGCCAATCCGCTTGCCCGGGAGTGGCCGCGGACCACCGGCGTTCAGCTTTCGTGCGGGCGAATCTGTTGCCGTGTCTGCCCGGGGGCTGCTCCTCGGACCACGGGCCCCCGGACACCCAGCGTCTAGTTTTCCCTGCGGGCGAACCTGTTGAAGATGCGCTCGCCGGCGTTCACGGCGCCTTCGGCGACGTCGCGGAGGACGCCGATGAACGGGTCCTGCGACTGGGCCCACGACTCGCGGTAGGAGTTGGCCGCCGCCTTGATCTCCTCGGAGAGCTTCGCGTTGGCGTCGTCCTCCCGGCGCGGGTAGTTGCCCGCGAGGATGGCGTCGTACTCACCCGACCGTCGCCAGCGGTCCAGCTCCGCGACCCGGGTCACGGCGAAGGGGTGCGTGGTGCCGAGCAGGTTGAGGATCTTGAGCAGGCCGTCGCGGACGTCGCCCGCCGTGTCGTACTCCCTGGCCTGGTCGAGGAACGCCTCGATGTTCATCTCGTGCAGGCGCGAGCCGCCCGCGAGCTTCATGAGGGCGCGCAGCGCCGCGTCGGGATCCTGCCCGGCGAGCAGGCCGCCACGGTCGGCGGACATCTCCGCCTTGCGCTGCCATTCCTCCAGCGCCGCGACGATCACCCGTAGGCCGATGTAGCCGAGCGGGATCCAGGCCACCCGGGTGGCGAGGCGGGTGAGGATCGCCAGCATCGTGCCGTACACCGCGTGGCCGGACAGGATGTGCGACGTCTCGTGGCCGACGACGAAGCGCAACTCCTCCTCGTCCATCAGGTCGAGCAGCCCCGTCGACACGACGATGAACGGCTCGTCGAAGCCGATCGCCATGGCGTACACGGTCGGGTCCTGCTGCACGTAGATCTCCGGGATCCGGTGCAGGTCCAGGATGTACGCGCTGTCGCGGCCCATGTCGTAGAGCGCGCGAAACTGGGTGTCGGTGGTGCGCACCGCGGACGCCAGGAACATCAGGCGCAGGCGGCGCTCGCTGAACAGCCCCGACATGCGCTTCAGAACCGAGTCGAACCCGCTGAGCGAGCGCATCGCGACCAGCGCGGAGCGGTCGGCGGGGTGTTCGTAGGCTCGGGAGCTGATGCCAGGCAGCTGCACGCGATTGCGATCCGGAGTGGTCATGCTCCGCATGCTATGTCTCACCGGCAGGGCGCGCGCGGGACTGAGCGGGGTGGGAAAAACCGTGACCAACGAGGGGTGCTTTCCGGTTGCTCCAGGTATGCACGTTATGGTCCCTCCCATGAGGAATGGGGCCGTGACCAGGCGGCTGGGCATCATGGGCGGCACCTTCGACCCGATCCATCACGGTCACCTGGTGGCCGCGAGTGAGGTGGCCCATCACTTCGATCTGGACGAGGTGGTCTTCGTCCCGACCGGCCAGCCGTGGCAGAAAGCGGAGAAGACGGTGTCCGCCACCGAGGACCGTTATCTGATGACGGTGATCGCCACCGCGTCGAACCCGCGGTTCTCCGTCAGCAGGGTGGACATTGACCGCCCCGGCCCCACCTACACCATCGACACCCTCCGGGACATCGCGGCGGCGTACGGACCCGATGCGGAGCTGTACTTCATCACCGGAGCCGACGCGCTCGCCCAGATCCTCAGCTGGCGCGACGTCGAAGAGCTGTTCACGATCGCCCATTTCGTCGGTTGCACCCGGCCGGGCCACACCCTGCAGGACCCTGGCCTTCCGGACGGGAAGGTGAGCCTCATCGAGATCCCGGCGCTCTCGATCTCCTCGTCGGAGTGCCGCCAGCGCGTCGCCGCCGGCGAGCCGATCTGGTATCTCGTCCCCGACGGCATCGTGCAGTACATCAACAAACGCGGCCTCTACCGCGACCTCGCCCACTGACCGGCACATCGGGGAAGAAACGCACCGACAGTCACTCGCGCTCTATTGCGAGAAATCGGGCCAGGGGGACAGCGCCCGATTCCGCGCCGGAACTGGGACAAATATGCAAAAATCCTCGCCATGAACTCGGTGAGCACCAACGATGTCGCGGGGCTGTTCTTCGTCACCCTCACGCTGATCAACGCCGGATTGGCGCAGGGCAAGGGACGTTCGGGGCTCGCGTGGTGGCTGCTTCCTTATTTCTCGGGCCCATTGCGACCCTCCTCATCGTTGTTCTGCCCCGTCTCAGGCCTTATGGTGCCACCTGACCGGATACAGCTCTGGCTGTTTTGGGGTTGCCCCGTAAAGCAGGGGTCTGAAGACGTGCCACAGCGGGTGGCGGATCGCCATACAACCGCTATGCGCTAATGTCCCCCATCATGCTCGGACTTTTCGCCAACATGGCCATTCCGCCGATCGCCATCTCGCTTGTGGCCTTCTCGTGCGTCTGGCTCGTCGTGGCCAACCTTCCGCACCGTTCCGAGGCTCAGCGGAGGTCCGGCACCCGTACGGCGGTAACGATGTTCGTGGTCGCTTGCCTGCTGTTCGTCATACCCAGCTTCGTCTATACCGGCATGCCTGGTTTATAGAAACCCACGTTTAAAGCGGCCGGGGCGCTATCGTGCTCGTGTCACAAGCAGCGGATCCACACGACCATGGAGTAGGCTCCGCCGCCCGGTACATCGAACTGCCGATAGCCCGCCTCGACTCGGGCGCCCGTATTCTGCGGATCGCCGCCGCGCTGCGGTTCGCCGTGGCCCGCGCCTGGCGTCCCCTGCGTCTGGTGCGGGCCCTCAACGTGGTGGTGCAGTTGCTCGACGCGCTGCTGGGCGCGGCCCGTCAGGAGGTCGCCCAGACGGTCGGGCCGGCCGTGTTCGCGGCCGCCCTCTTCGCCGCGGCCGTCACGCTCGGGCGCGCGACGGGATCACGCGATGCTGCTCTGGCCGCGGAATCGGGGCACCTCGGCGAGCGTTGAAATTGCGGGTCCCGGGGGACAACCCGGATTGCCGGCGTGTCCCGATAGGGTCACATCGGAAACAGGGTTGTGCCGCACGTCATGGAATGGGCACCCTGGAAGAGCCCGTCAATGGAGGACAGAACCGAATCGTGACCGCATCTGAGAGATCGATCCAGCTCGTGAGGATCGCGGCCGAGGCCGCCGCCGAGAAGCTGGCAGACGACATCATCGCCTACGACGTGAGCGACCAGCTCGTCATCACTGACGCCTTCCTGCTCTGCTCCGCGTCCAACGACCGTCAGGTCCGTGCCGTTGTCGACGAGATCGAGGACCGTCTCCGCATCGAGGCCGACGCGAAGCCGGTCCGCCGCGAGGGCGAGCGGGAGGGCCGCTGGGTGCTCCTCGACTACCTCGACATCGTCGTGCATGTTCAGCACGAGGAGGACCGCACCTTCTACGCCCTGGAGCGGCTGTGGAAGGACTGCCCCTCGATCCCGCTGCCCGAGAGCGTGAGCCAGGTGGCCGCCCAGCGCTCGCACGGCGCCGGATGAGCCGCCGGGTCGTCTGCCTCCGTCACGGCCAGACGCTGTGGAATGTCGAGCAGCGCTTCCAGGGGCACACCGACATCGCGCTGGACGAGACGGGCGTGGCCCAGGCCGCCCGGGCGGCGTCCCTCCTCGCGGCCCTCCAGCCGACGAAGATCGTCTCTTCCGACCTCCGTCGAGCGTTCGACACCGCGTCGGCCCTCGGGCGGCTCGCCGGCCTTGACGTCTCCGTGGACAAGGACCTGCGGGAACGCGGCGGCGGCGAGTGGGAGGGCCTCACCCGTGCGGAGATCAGGGCGGGGTGGCCGGCCGAGTTCGAGGCCTGGGAGGCGCCGGGCGGGGAGCTCGTGACCGACGTCGCCGACCGGGTCGCCGAGGCGATCCTCCGCTGGTCCGCCAAGCTTGGAGACAACGGCCTGCTGGTCGTGGCGTCGCACGGCGCCGCCATCCGCCTGGGCATCGCCCGCCTGATGGGCCTGCCTCAGGAGCTCTGGTCCGTGCTGGGCGGTCTCGGCAACTGCTCGTGGTCGGTGCTGGAGGAGGGCCGCAAGGGCTGGCGCCTCCTGGAGCACAACGCCGGCACCCTGCCCGAGCCGGTGAGCAGCGACGACAGGCCCGAGGCGGCGATCGCCGACGGCTGATAGAGCCGGGACCAGTGTTACAGGGTGACAATTAGGTAAACAGCTGGTCATCCCGATATGCTCTCCGAGCGCCGCGCCGAGAGGACTCGGAGCGGTGGCCAGGGGCTATAGCGCAGCTGGTAGCGCACCTCCATGGCATGGAGGGGGTCTGGGGTTCGAGTCCCCATAGCTCCACCTGTGTTGCGTGTCGCAACGTACGGAACGGATCGTCGAAGGGCGGTCGGCAGGCGCAACGCCTGACGCCTCATGCCACTCAGCCGTGGTCGCGTCACCCGCGCCGGCAGCCCTGAAGGGCTCTACACAGCGAAAGCACGACGCGCCTCGTCGTCCCGAGGCGCGTCGTGCTCAGCGATCAGCCGTCAGAGGCTCTTGAGGTCAGGGCTCTTGAGGTAGGCCAGGGAGGGCATGAAGAAGTACTCGCCGCCCTTCATGGTGACGGTCTGGGGGATCTGGGTCTGCGGCGTGCCGACCTTGTCACTGCCCCATGCCTTGGGGAACCGAACCTTGATCTCCCGCTTGCCCTGGCCGATCACCGCGTCGTGGCCGGTGCCGCTCGCCGGGAAGTCGGCGTTGTCGGCCCATGTCTGCTGGGTGAACTCGAACTGGCTCTGCAGGCTGGAGTTGAACGCCATGAACAGCAGGCCCACCCCGCCCGTCGGCCGGGTCTCCAGGGGCCCGTCGTCCCAGGGCCGGTCGGTGCGCGTGCCGTACGTCTGGCCGCGCCTGGCCATCATCACGCCGAGGACGCGTTCGAGGCCGCCGTCACGGGAGTCGCGCGGGTTGGTCTTGCGGATGTGCGCGCTGACCGGGCATTTCGAGCCGGGGTCGTCGCGGTAGCTGAAGTCGTTCTGCACCGGGAAGTCGTCCGAGCTGGGCTTGCCGTGCAGGCGCAGGGGCGTGCCGTTGCGGAACCTGCCGACCAGCATGGCGCCCGCGAGCTGGCGGTCCGCGCCGGTCAGCCCGAGGCTGTCGGCCAGGTGCTCCTCCGCCTGCCGGAAGGCGCGGACGTTCTGCTCCAGCTTGCGGAAGACGAGGTAGCTGCCGAAGTGCTGGCTCGGCTCCGGGGCGAGCGGGTCGGCGACGAGGATGTGGCTCAGCGGGAAGAAGGGCGTCCAGTTCTTCCCCGGCTCCTTCGCGACCTGGTCGGCCAGGAACAGCGGCTGGCTGCGTCCGTCGATGTAGCCGAAGTGCTCGATCCCCCGGCCCTGGGCGTTGCGCAGGCCGAGGCCCGTCTCCTCGCCGACCTTCTCGGCGGTCTTCGGCAGCAGCGCCAGAACGCGCTTGCGGGTGGCCGCGACCGGCTCGGCGGTGGCGTCGCCGATGAGCACGACGGCGTGGATCTCCTTCTGGTACGGAGTCTCCCAGCCGCTGACCGGCGGGTCGCTGAGGGTCGTCTGGCGTCTCTTCAGGCCCGACTTGAACGCGTTGTCGTCGAACTTCGTGGTCGCGTGGCCCAGCTTGAGGTAGCCGGCCTTGCTGATCCCCACCCCGACGTACGGCGTGCCGCCCGTCCCCGACCTATCGAACGCGCGGACCTCCTCCAGGTGCTTCCTGGCCGACTTCATCAGCGGGACGAGGGCGTGGAGGAAGCGCTTGCCGTCCGGCCCGTCCGCGAAGTGGAAGAACAGCACCGACAGGTGCTCCCGCACGTGCGCCTGCAGGATGTTGGGCTGCAGGTTGTCCAGCATCGCCTTGGTGTCGGCGTCCAGGCCGGCCGAGTCCCATGCGAGCGGTGTGCTGTTGGCCAGATTCACCGGCATTCGATCCTTCCCCGTTGTCAGTGTCGTGCGGGCCCCCAACCCATAAGAGTCTTCTTTCACGGCAAAGGTTGCGTTGGCTAGAGGAATGCCAACAAAACAAGCGGAATGGAAAGTGCCCGCCCCCTGTTGGGAGCGGGCACTCGCTTTGTGCGATGTCAGCCGACGGTGAGCTTGTCGGCGTTCGGGCCGCCGTTGACGGTTGTCGAGGTGGTCCGGATCTTGTTGACGCCCGCGACGAGGTTCACCGTCACGGACTTGGTCGCCCACGTGTCCCAGTTGGTCGTGGAACCGAAGGAGACGTTGGAGGCGGCGGCCGTCCCGTTGACCGTGAAGTCCATGGGCCGGTTGGTGGTGGTGCCGTTCGAGTAGCGGAGCGTGACCGTCGCCGGTCCCGCCGCCGCCGCGTTGACGGTCCACTCGACGTAGCTGCCGACGACGTTGTCGTAGTTCACGAAGCCGGTGCCGGTGAAGCCGAGGTGGTTGGACTCGACCACGCCTTGCGAGATGGTCGCGTCCTCCGCCTGGTAGTCAGCCGACGGGGCCTGGGGGACGACGGTGAGCTTGTCCACGTTCGGCCCGCCGTTCACGGTCGTGGCGGTCGCCCTGACCGTGTTCGAGCCGGCGCTCAGCGTGGCGTTGATCACCTTGTCGGCCCAGGTGTCCCAGTTGGTGGTGCTGTCGAACGAGACGCCCGAAGCCACCACCGTGCCGTTGACGGAGATGTCCATGGGGCGGTTCGTCGTCGTCCCGTTGGCGTACCTCAGCGTGAGGGAGGCCGGTCCGGCCGAGGCCGCGTTGACGTTCCACTCGATGTAGGACCCGGTCGTGTTGACGTAGTCGACGAAACCGGTTCCGGTGAAGTTGAGGTGGTTGGAGAACACTCCCGCCTGGGACAGCGTGGCGTCCTCCGCCTGGTACTCGTTGGAGGACGAGCCCGGGGTGGTGGTGCCGGTGACGGGGGAGCTGTTGCCCGACTCGTTCCCGGCGGCGTCGACCGCGGTCACCGTGTAGGTGTGGGAGGAGGAGGCGGCGAGCCCGCTGATGGTGGCGGTGGTCCCGGTCGGG
>NZ_JBGCBZ010000041.1:0-31002 GCF_041262585.1 Planotetraspora sp. GP83
TCCTAACTCCCCGTGTTTCCTATCTCTGGAGACATGCTCCACCGGGGTTTCCTATGTCTCGAGACACCCGTTTCCTATGTCCTGAACCAGAACACTGCCGGGGGCACTCACCAAATCTTCGGCACAGGCGCCTGCCTCCGGCAGGTGCCTGTTCTCGTTTCCGGGAAGTTTCTTCTGCCACCGCCGCGACTCCTTCGATCGTCTCGTGGTCCAGGGTGATTCGGATCAACGCCACTCCAAGGCGGGCGTCATAGCGAATCTCCAGGTGGAAAGCCGTGAACAGCTCGCGCTGGAGCTCTTCGGGCAGCTCAGCGAGCTTCGTTTGAAGCATCGGGAGCTTGTGGAGCAGGTCGGTTTGGTGGTCGCGAGCGGGCGGACTCGCCTCGGCATCGGCAAGCTCCTGTGCCTTGGTCCGGCGCTCACCTTCCAGCTCGGTGAAGCGGGTCTTCGCGAACGCGGACGACCTTCGGATGGCCAGGGAAACGGTCCTCCCTGCCATGATGGTTACGGTCGGGCTGGCACACGTAGTAGGCGTCCTGGGCCTTGCGGCGCGTCTCGGTCTGGCCGAACATGCGCCGGTCACAAAGATCGCAATGGATGAAGGAACGCAGCAGGTACGTTCGGCGCGCCTGCGGGTGCGTGTTGAGCTGCGCACCCGAACGCGAGGTGTTGCGCGTCCCGCCGACCTTCAGGGCGCTCTCGTAGATCTCCCGGGTGACCAGAGGTTCATGGGTCGGGCGCTCCGACCAGACCCAGGCGCTGGGTGGTTGAGCATGCTGCGGTTCGTGCCACGACGGCTGGTGGTCGGCGGTGCTCACGGCGTCGGCTTCTCCTGTGAAGGCGCGACAACGAGCGGGTCATGCATGGGGGTTGCCTTCCTCGGTGGTGGAAGCGGGGGCGGTGCAATCGTCGAAGGGCTGGTCGAGGGCGACTGGCGCGGTGGTTCCGGGCCTGACTCGGGTTCCGATGCCGATCCCGTACGTCGGCAGGTCGTCGGGGAAGTCGGGCATGCGGAACAGGTGCAGACCGCGATCGGCGAGCCACTGCTCTAAGGGCGCACGCAACACGGGATGGATGCACACCTGGATCACGTCGTCACCCATTGCCGCCCCCGGTCTCGCGGCGAGCGCCCGTCACCTCGTGGTCGATCTGGGCGCACGCGTTCGGCGGCAGCTCCTCGCCGTCGGTGTGCGGCCTGCCACGAGACAGGGCCATCGATCTCGATCAGTTCGCCGACGGGCCACATGCCGGGCCGCGGGTCCTGGCTTCCGGGACGGCGACACAGCTGAGGTCGTAGTCGAGCAGGACCGCGCCGCACCAGGCGCAGCGCTGGCGAAGCTGGGCGCCGACTTGGATGTCCGGCCCGGCGATGTGCACGACGCTCTCAGCCACGGTCGCCCCCGGCCTGCTCGGCGGTGGGGGCAGGGGCAGCGCCATCTGCACGAGCCCGGCCGGGCGGGCACGGCCCGGGTTACCCTGCCGGGTGTCGGGAGGGGAAAAGACCCGCACCCCGCGCCGGACGGGCAGCCCGGGACTTCCCGCACCACCTGTTGTGGGACTTGGGCGCCCCGCCCCTCCCCGCCCTGTCACACGCACTGCTCGCGCCACCACACCTCCACCGGCACCGGCCCGTAGCACGTCACCGTGTACGCGGGGTCGCCCAGCCGCGCCTGGTACGTCGACCCCGCCCACTCGCCCGGCGGGACGTGCCAGATCAGGTGCCCGTACGGGCAGACCACGCGGCCACTTACCCGGTCCCCGCCAAACACTAAATGGATAACTCATCCGGGTGTGTGCTACGGTCACATCAAAGCGGATGAACTATCCGAATATGTGTGGGAGTGGATGAGTCATGAAGCGGACAGCTGTGATCACGGCAGGGACGGCGGGCATCGGTCTGGAGACGGCACTGGGGCTGGCCGCCGCCGGGTTCGCGGTCACCGTGGTCGGACGCGACGCCGACCGGGGCGCCCGCGCGGTCGACCGGATCAACGCGACGACACCGGCGCACCCCGCCCGGTTTCTGCCCGCAGACCTCGCCTCACTCGACGAGGTCCGCGCGCTCGCCGGCCGGATCGCCTCCGACCACGCCGCCTCGGGCGAGCCGCTGACCGTGCTGGTCAACAACGTCGGGGCGATGTTCGCCGACCGACGGGACGTGGGCGGCGTCGAGGCGTCGTTCGTCGTCAACCACCTCTCGCCGTACCTGCTCACCGAACTGCTGCTGCCCACGCTGACGGCCGGTGCGCCGAGCAGGATCGTGAACGTGACCTCGGGCTCGGTCGGGGTCGCGAAGCGGGTGTTCGAGGCCGTCGAGCCGCCCGGCGGCTACTACGGCTTCCACTGGTACGGCCGCGCCAAGCTCGCCAACCTCGCCTACACGCTCGACCTGGCCGCACGGCTGGACGGCACGGGCGTCTCGGTCTTCGCCGCCGATCCCGGAGGTGCCGCGACCGACATGACCAACGGCACCCTGGCCGATCCGAAGATCGTCTCGCCCGGCCTGCGGCTGCTGTGGCCGCTGGTGCGGCGCAAGTTCGAGCGCTCGACCTCGGGGCCGGCGTCCCTGGCGGCCAGGCCCTCGATCGTCGCCGCCACCGACGACGCGCTGACCGGTCAGACCGGCGTCATCATCGGCCCTCAGGCACGCCCGGTGGCGCCGTTCCGCGCGGCGACCGACCCCCGCATCGCCGAAGCCGTGCGCCGACTCAGCGAACGGCACGCGCCCCTCGCGGCCGCCTGACGCGATCGGCGACGTCATCGCGGCGGGACGATCCGGATGGGCTATCCAATTAGACTGCGCTCATGACGACCACGCCGCTGCGCAAGGACGCCGCCCGCAACTGGGACAGGATCGTCGCCGTCGCCCGTGACCTGGTCGACGAGGGCACACCCTTGCAACTCAACGACGTCGCCCGCCGCGCCGGACTCGGAGTCGGCACCGTCTACCGGCACTTCCCCACGGCCGAAGCGCTGCTGGAGACCATCGCCGCCCCCTGCCTGGAAGCCCTCGCCACCCAGGGCGTGCAGGCACTGACCGACGCCGACCCCTGGCACGCGCTGCAGAGCTTCCTCCTCCGCGTCGTCGAAGCACAGGTCAGCGACGCATCCCTGTCCACGGTCGCCGCCGCACCTACCGACACCCTGCCGCGCACCACGGAACTCAAGCGGTCCCTGCGGTCGGCCGGCACCACACTGCTCGACCGGGCCCGCGAGGCCGGGGTGGTCCGCCCCGACTTGGCCTCAGCCGACCTGGTCCCGCTCATGTGCGGCATCGCCTACGCCGCACACGTCCACAGCGGTACCCCCGCCGACCGGGTCGCCACCGCCCATCGCTACCTGGCCACGCTGCTCGGGGGCCTGCGCGCCACACCACCGAACACGTGAGAAACGCTCACAATCTCGATGTCGACTATTCCCCGCGAACCGGCGGGGCCGCCGGCTGCGGCGCAGTTCGACGACTTCGACCACACCGCCGGTGCCAAGCCGCGCGGGTACGCCGAGGAACACGTCGTCCAGGCCGTACTCCCCATGCAGCAGCACCGAGGCCGGCACCGGATCGGCGGTGGCGCCACGCATGGCGTCGAGTAGTTCGACCACGGCGTGCGCCGGGGCGATGAACGCGGAGCCGGTACGGCGGAGCGCGACCACGGCGGCGCCGCCGTCGATGGTCTCTCGCTGGGTTCGCGGATGACCAGCGCTGACCCCATGGGGTCGATTCGGTGGTCATGTGCGCGATCGTCAGCACCTGGTCGTGCCCGCGCTCCCACACGTCGGCAAAGGCGCCCAGGATGGCTGCGCTGGTCTCCATGCGGGCGGGCAGCGGGATCACCGCGAGGATCTTGCTGAAGTCAGGCATGGCCGTCTCCGGTCTGCCCCTCCTGGCCGATGAGGTCCTGGGCGTCGGGCTCGGCGACGATGCGCCTCGCGAGCTGGTCACGTGTCGGCGGGCGCCCGCCGAGTCTCATGACCTTTCCATCGAGGTCGTACTGGACGAACACCTCATCGCCGTACAGGGCCTGGATGTGCTCGACGGGGACATGAAGAACGTCGGCTACGTAGATGGCCTCGGCGAGCCGGTCGGCGTACTGGGCGGCGACGCCGTGGGGTGAGCACCAGTCCCTCATGTCGTGCGCGAACCGGATGACCCGGGCCAGCGCGGCGCGTAGAAGCTCTTGCTCGTCGGTTATGGATCGCGGCTTCGGAGACGTTAAGATCAGAAACAAGCACAACATGAACGCCATAGCCACTCACGAAATAACCCTGCACCCGTTGCGCGGAATCGCACCGGATGCTTTTATCATGACCCGCTATCACTATCTCGGCAGAGCATACGATTACCAGTGCAGTGGAGCGCTGTGGTGGAAAGAGTGTAGCGTGCGTCGCACCATGGACGTCAGGACCGTCGTCGATTTCAATACGGAGTCAGCGAAATATAAAGACACCTTGGGTGTCATCACCACATACTGCCAAGGAATCACTAGGTGCCCAGACTGGGTGCCGGGAGTAATTACTCACCCGGTTCTTCCGATGCCGTAATGATTACTGGCGAGAGGTACGATGAGGATCGACGGTAGACAGGACGACGCGCCCGACGTGGTGAGGTCCCTTCGATTGGTGTACGAAGTGGCGGCGCTGCAGAGAGCCAATGCCGATATCGGAATCGGTCTTGTCTCTATTGCCCTAGGTCCGCAAAGCGCGACACTGACCATCGAGCAGCCTAACTACGATGCAGCCGAAGTCGACGTCGATTACATGGCCTCTCGAGGGGAGGCCCTCCGCGACGCACTTATCGCAGAGGGCTTCCCCGTCCGGCTGGCGCCACCAGACGATGGCACACTGGGAATACCTTCACCAGCGGCCTCCCACCTTCACAAACACGCCTGGATCATGAAACAGGTCGCCTACGGCACCGACCCTTGGACCGTATACGGTCGCAACTGGGCAGGCGATCTACTGCAAATTCGCTTATCTGCCACGAAATACACAGACGCAGTCTTCCATATTGACGGACATGAGCAAACGTTAACGTTTTCCGTCTCGCACGAGACACTTCCGGATAACATAATTGGCTTAAACTATTCGTTAGTCGATCTTATAAGCGGGTACTGTAGCAACCCTCAGCACTTAGGCCAGCTGACTATCGAGGAAGACGCAGCAGGAGTTCGAGTATTCATCTGAATGCATACTTCAGATAAGCCTCAGCATCCAAGGCGCGCAGGGTAACAACACCCCTTGATTTGTCGCTGCGTCCTCGGGCGTACGGCCGCTTGGAGTGAGGCAGCAAATCGACTCGTAATTGTTGACGCAGGGACCCGTGTGCCTTCTGGCTGCTTCTGCGGCTACAGGTCAGCGCCCCGCATTGGGTTATCGCGGCGTTTTGTCGATGGCGCCGGACGTATGGGATTCGTACGGCTCGGTGAAGGTGCCGACCGCAGGTACATCACGGTATGCGACAGCGGCAAGGACAACATGAGGTATAGGCGGAATACCCGGTATCCTTCCTGCTCACGCACCCCGTCAAAGACGAGAGAAGCGATGAGCTCGCCCGCGAAAAGACAACGTCTTTGAGGCACATAAACCATATTCAGGCCCTGTATTGGTCGATATGGCGGCACAAAGAAGTGCAATCCGTCTGCCCGCCTATGATGATCACGGCGTGTCTCTGAAAGGCGACGGTGTGCAGAAGGCTATAGGATTGACAACGACCGATCTCAATCTGCCTTTGATCACAGAATTGAAGTTGGTCGGAGGGCCGGTTCTTCATGAACCGGCCCTCACTCTTCTGGCAGGCATCGCTTCAACAGGAGAAAGCCGGGCATCTCGCTTTTCGGCCGGATTCCGACGTCGAAGATCTCCGGCTCCTCGAAGACGGGCTCTCCGCTCGGACGACGCGCGTACGCGACGCGCCCGTAGTCAACGCCGTCATCTCGATCGAAGTTCATCCACGTGATGGCCTCTTGCTCGCCCTCCCGGAGAGGGTGATTGGAGACCGCTCGTACGGCGATCGTGCTCGGCGGCGTGAACAACCACACCTGCGGAACCGCCATCACCCAACGCGTGGCGTCGATTTCAAGGACCTTGTCCGCCGCCCTGGTCTCGAACGCGGTCGCAGCAGCCCGGTCCCGCAGGTAGTCGTAATCACTCAGGAACAACCTGCGCTGGCCTTCCATCGCGACGAGCGCAGGGCACTCCCTGGCCACGATGTTCTTCTCCAGGCGCTCCACCACGTCGAACAGCAGATGCGCAGTTGCCTCGTTCATGTCGCCTCCACCACCTCGGTTGCGGCGTGCACCGCTTCGTCAGGGTCGCAGAAACGGCCATGGACGGGGCAGAGCTCGGAGAAGCTCTGCGGCGTGGCGCATCAGGCGCTTGGCGGCCACCGGCGCATAGACAGGGGCGCGTACTCGCCCCGGCGCGGCGGCCGAGCTGGGAAGCGGCGGGGACCGCGCGCCCAACGGGTGCGAAGCGCTCTATTCGGTGTCCCTCAGCAGTTTCTCGCGTGGGCGTGGACTGCTGCGTCGAGCATAGGCGACGCTCTGACGACATCGGCTCGGCATCGCCCACCCTCGTGCCACGGGGCGCTTTCGATACATGGCATCCTCTTTCCGTTCGGGTACGGCCCCCGCCTTTGCCAAGGCAGGGAGCCGTACAGATAGCGGCAGCGTTAGATCTCAGGCGGCGACGGCGAGCGGCTGATCCAGCACTGCGGATAGGGTGCGCAGAGTCCCGCGGTCGAGTTCGTCGATGCCGCCGGTAACCGCGCGGACCATGTTGCGTTCGGCTCGATCGGCGCCGCGTAGGGTCACCGCAGCGGCCTGCGCAACATGCGCGAACGGGCCGAGAAGCTGGGCGGTTCGTTCACCGCGCGGTCCCCTGCGGAGGGTGGCACCCGGTTGTCTTGGACGGTCCCGCTCGGCTGAGAACTCAGTGCGCCGGAACGGGCCGTTCTACCCCAATGGGCGCCCGCACGCACCATTGCGGTCGAGAGGAAGTTGCATTCCCGCCGAGTCGAATCGCATAGAACCCAGCCTGGTACGCATGCCGCATGAGATGCCCTGCTCAGGGCCAAAGGTCACCTCTGGTCGGCTTGTCCAAGAGGCGGTATACGGCGGCCATGCCGTCCTTGCGGTGGTAGCCGGAGATCGGCAGCCCGCGGCGAATTGCGCGGGAACGGGCCGAGGGTCCCGTGCCGGACGCGGTCTTCTGCGCGACCGACCTGCTGGCCCAGGGCGCGATCAGGGTGCTGCTCGAACGCGGCCTGCGGGTACCGGCGACGTGTCCGTCGCCAGGTTCGACGACATCGACGAGGGCCGCTACAGCACGCCGTCGCTGACGACGATCTCCCCCGACAAGCGGCAGATCGCCGAGACGGCCGTCAAACGGCTGCTGGCCCGCACCGAGGCCAAGGGCGACCTGCCGGACCGCGACGCGGTGACGCGCTTCTCACTCGCCGTCCGCGAGAGCACCGGCGGCTAGGCGGCCTGACGCCCGTCGCCGGATCTGGACAGGAGCCGGGGCAGGTCGCACAGTAGCGGGGTGAGCAGCCCGGCGGCGAGCGCGATGAGCCAGCCGATCGGCGGGAGCGGGACCAGGACGAGCAGGGCGCCCAGGGCGGGCACCAGTGTCACGAGCGCTTGGAGGGCGGCGGCGCTGGTCACCGCGATCAGGACGGCCCGGCCGTGCCACCAGCCGCGTTCGAACGTCCAGCGGCGGGAACGTGCGACGTAGGCGAGGGTCAGCCGGGCGAAGACCAGGGCCAGCACCGCCTGCGTACGGACCTGCTCCTCGCTCCAGCCGAGGCGCCTGGCGATCTCGACGGCCACGAAGACCAGGGCGCCGACGACGAGCGCACGCCCGGCGATGCGGATCAGGACGGGCCGGGCCAGCAGGCCGCCACGGCCGGGCGGCCGGGTGAGCGGGTCGCCGGCGGGGCGGTCGACGCCGAGGGCGATGGCGGGGATGCCGTCCAGGACCAGGTTGATCCACAGCAGGTGGACGGGCAGCAGCGGGATGATCAGGTCGGGCCAGACCAGGAGGCCGACCAGGACGAGGAAGATCTCGGCCAGGTTGCCGGCGAGCAGGTAGCCGATCATCGAGTGGACGTTGTGGCGCAGCCGGCGTCCCTCGCGGACGCCGATGACGATGGTGCCGAGTTCGCCGTCGGTGACCACGACGGCGGCGGCTTCGCGGGCCACGTCGGTGCCCTCGTCGCCGGCCATGGCGACGCCGACGTCGGCGTGCCGGAGGGCGGGGGCGTCGTTGACTCCGTCGCCGGTCATGGTGACGACCTCGCCGCGCTCGCGCAGGGCGCGGACAAGGTCGAGTTTTGTGGCGGGGTCGACGCGGGCGATCACACCGGCCGCGACGAGCCGTTCGGCGCGGTCGGACCCGGTCAGGGCGGAGCCGGTGACGACAGGGTCGGGGTGGATACCGACCTGTTCGGCGACGGCGCGGGCGGTGTCGGTGTGGTCGCCGGTGACCATGACCACGCGGATGCCGGCCGCCCGGCAGTCGGCCACGGCCTGACCGGCCGAGGAGCGGATCTCATCGCGCAGTCCCAGGAGCCCGATCGGGCGCAGGTCGCCCGCGTCCAGGTCGGTGGTGCCGCCCTGGGCGACCGCGAGGACGCGCAGACCACGTCCGGTCAGATCGGGTACGGTCCGAACCAGGCGTTCTGTCTCGGGGCCGGGGGCGCAGCGGGCGAGGACCACTTCGGGCGCCCCCTTCACGGTCAGCAGCGGCCCGTCGGTGACGACGGCCATGGAGCGGGTCTCCGCGTCGAACGGCCGGGTCGCCAGCCGGGTCTCGGCGGGCGGCAGCCGTACACCGCGCTCGTTCGCGGCGGTCGCCAGGGCGACGTCGACTCCGTCGCCCAGCCCGTCGCGGGCGTCGTTGCAGCGCAGGACGGCCGCCCACAGACCGTCCTCGTCCACGCTGGCGTGGTCGACGACGGTGAGCCTGCCGGTGGTGAGCGTCCCGGTCTTGTCGGTGGCGATCACAGTGGTCGCGCCGAGCGCTTCGATCGCCGACAGCCGGCGCACGATGAGGCCCAGGCCCGCCATCCGCTGAGAACCTAGCGCCAGGGCGGTGGTGACGGCGGCGGCCAGGCTCTCCGGCACGGCCGCGATGGCCAGGGCGACGCCGGCCAGGATGATGTCGAGCAGGGCGGCCTCGCCGCCGGCGACCCGTGTCAGCCCGAGAGCGACCATCGCCACGCCCGCGACGATCGCCACAAGGCCGATCCGGCGCGAGACCTGCGCGAGTTCGATCTCCAGCGGGCCCTTGGTCCGGCCTTTCAGCGCCGAGGCGATGCGACCCATCTCGGTCTGAGCGCCGGTCCGTTCGACCCGTGCGGTGCCGGAGCCGCGGACGACCAGAGTGCCGGAGAACAGGTCGCCGGTGCGGTCGCCGAGATGGACGTCGCCACCGTGGGCGCCGCCGCCCATCTTGGCGGCTGATCGGGACTCGCCGGTGAGCGTCGCCTCGTCCACGCCGAGGGAGGCCGAGTCGATCACGGCGGCGTCGGCCGGCACCCGGTCGCCGGCGGCGACTTCGATCAGGTCGCCCGGCACGACCTGGGTGGCCGGGACACGCTGAGTGACTCCCGCGCGGTGGACCTTGGCCATGGGCGCGGTGAGCGTGCGCAGCGCGCGAACGGCCTGGTCGGCCTTGGCCTCCTGACTGACTCCGATGATCACGTTCACCAGCAGGATGGCCACGATCGCGGCGCCCTCGGGGATCTCCCGCAGGACCAGCAGGGTGACGAGACCGGCGAGCAGCAGCATGATCGAGAATGGGTCGGCCAGTTGCCGTACCGCACGGCCGAACATTGTCGGCGGACGGGGTTGGGGAAGCTCGTTCGGCCCGTGCTCGGCCAGGGCCCGTGCCGCCTGTTCGTCGGTGAGGCCGGTGAGGCCGGATGGCGCATCCAGAAGGGTCATGAGTTGGCTCTCCGGCTCCCGACGACGGCGACGGGACAGTGCGCGTGGTGCAGGACGGCGTGACCGACCGAGCCCAGCAGGGCGCCGGCGATCCCGCCGAGGCCGCGCGATCCCACGACGACGAGTTCGGCGCCGCGAGAGGCGGCCGCCAGGACGTGCCCCGGGTGTCCGCGCACGGCCGACTCGATCACCTCGACGCCGGGATACTTGTCCCGCCACGGCGCCAGGTCCTGCACGGCGGCGCTGGACTGCAGGTCGAACAGCCGGTTCATGAGGTCGGTGTACGCGCCGACGGGTGGCGCGAAGCCGGGCATCTGCCAGGCGTAGAGCGCGCGCAGCCGGGCGCCGCGCTCGCGAGTCGTTCGATCACGGCGCCGGTGATCAGATTCGTGATCACCTCGATGCCGGGCGCTCGCGCGCGGGCGAGCTCGGCCGCGGCGGCGAGCACGTTCTGGCCGTGGGTCGTCAGCGACTCGTCGATGCCGACCGCGCGCATCGGGTACTCGTTGGCCAAGGGTTCCCGCACATGCACGATCCGCAGCGCCGCGTTCGTCCGTGCGGCGTCGTCGGCAGCCCACTCCACCGCGGCGTTCGCGGACGCGGACCCGTCGATGCCTACTACTACGCATCCAGTCATGGTCGTTTCCTTTCGGGGGATGGGCGTGTTTACCGCGGCCAGGTCCAGTCACGGATCTCGGGGTCGTCCTCACCGTGCTCGCGGGTGTGGGCGCGGGCGCGTAGCCGGGCGTCCTGCATCCGTAGCCGCAGGTGCGCTTGTTCGAGGCCCAGGCCGGGGACGCGGTCGATGACGTCCATGACCAGGTGGTAGCGGTCGATGTCGTTGAGCATGGCCATGTCGAAGGGCGTGGACGACGGCCTCCTCCATGGTGAACAGGTCCAGGACGGGCTGCTTGCCGACGACGATGACGTTGACATAGTCGCGGGAGCGCAGGCAGTGGTCGGCGACCGACAGCAGGGTGTTGGCGTCCGGCGGCAGATGGACGCGGACGATCTCGGGCTTCTTGTTCATGACCACCTCCAGGAAGCCCGGGTCCTGATGGCTGAAGCCGTTTTGTCCTGGCGCCACACGTGGGAGGACAGCAAGTAGTTGAGCGAGGCGATCGGACTCCGCCACGGGATGTCGCGGAACGCCTCCAGCCACTTGGCGTGCTGGTTGAACGCCTCCAGCCACTTGGCGTGCTGGTTGAACATGGCGTCGACGATGTGGATGAACGCCTCGTAGCAGTTGAACAGGCCGTGCCGTCCGGTCAGCAGGTAGCCCTCCAGCCAGCCCTGACACAGGTGCTCGCTCAGCACCTCCATGACCCGCCCGCCGGCGGCCAGGTGCTGGTCGGTCGGCAGGACGGACGCGTTCCAGGCGCGGCCGGTGGCCTCGAAGACGGCGTTCAGCCGGTTGGAGGCGGTCTCATCCGGCCCCATGAGGCTGAAGTTGTCCGGGTTGGCGGCGACATCGCGCAGGTACGTCCCCAGGACGCGCGTGGGTTCAGTCCACTGGACGGCCGGCGCCTTGACCTCCACGGCGTTGTCCCGGAAGTCGGGCAGTACCAGCGGCCGAAGGAGTTCGCCTCCGTTGGCGTACGGGCTGGCGCTCATCCGGTGGTCGCCGCGTGACACGGTCTCCCGGATCTCGGCGACCGGGCTGCCGGCGTCGTCGAAGAGGTCCTCGGGCCGGTAGGAGCGCATCCACTCCTCCAGCATCGCCAGTTGGGCGGGGTTGTCGCGGACACCGATGAGCGGCACCTGGTGGGCGCGCCAGGTTCTCTCGACGGGCAGGCCGTCGACCTCGCGGGGGCCGGTCCAGCCCTTGGGCGTGCGCAGGATGAGCATCGGCAGGCGGTCGGCCCGCCCGTCCTTGTAGGCGGCGATCTCGTCGAAGATCGAGTCGAGGGTCTCGGCCATCAGGGCGTGCACGACGACGGGATCGTCGCCCGCGACGATGTGGGGGCGGTAGCCGTACCCTTGCATGAGCTTGACCAACTCCTCTTCGGGGATGCGGGCCAGCACCGCCGGGTTGGCGATCTTGTAACCGTTCAGGTGCAGGATGGGCAGCACCACGCCGTCGTGGGCTGGGTCAGGAACTTGTTGGAATGCCAGCTTGCCGCCAACGGGCCCGTCTCCGCCTCACCGTCGCCGATGACGCAGGCGACGACCAGGTCCGGGTTGTCGAACGCCGCGCCGTAGGCATGTGCGAGGGCGTAGCCGAGTTCGCCGCCCTCGTGCAGGGAGCCCGGCGTCTGCGGGGCCACGTGGCCGGGGATGCCGCCGGGGAAGGCGTCGTCCCCCAGTGCCCGAGCAGCCGGGGCTTGATGTGCCCCGGCTGGGGGGTTCGCTCAGCCAATGGGTTGCCCATCAAGTAGATCTGGCCAACCGACAGGTAGTTCGAGGCGCGCCAATACGCGTCAATCCGCTCAAGAGTGTCCACACCATCGACAATCCGCGCACATAGTGTGCGCCGGGTAGGGGCGTAGGTCCCGACCAATGCGGCCCCCTAACGGGACCTACTGCTCTAGAGGAGTCCCCGCTCCGGGATGGGATGGAGTCATCAAGGAGGAACCATGACCCGTGCCATCGTCGTGGGCGCCGACGGCTCAGCCGCCGGAACGGCCGCCGTTGAATGGGCGGCCGATGACGCCGCCCGCATGCAAGTGCCGCTGCGCATCATCTGTGCCGTGGACCGCAGCCCCTACCACATCGCCCAGTTCGCCGAACCCGCCCTGGGCGACGCGTTGAACGAGGACGCGGAGATGGTGGTCGCCAACGCCCGTGCGATAGCGCTCAAGCGCCAGTCCGGAATCGACGTCACCACAGAGGTCATCCAGGGCGCGCCCGCCGCGGTGCTGTGCGCCCAGGTGAGCGACGCCGCCGAGATCGTCGTCGGCAACAGGGGCCTGGGCGGCTTCGCTAGGGCCGTCCTCGGCTCGGTGAGCCTGCACGTCGCCGGGCAGGCGCACGGACCCGTAGTCGTCGTCCGCGCCGACTCCGAGACCCACCATGGCGAGATCGTCGTCGGCATCGACGACTCACCGGCCAGCGAGGCCGCGCTCGCCTACGCCTTCGAACAGGCGCCGCCCCGAACCAGCACGCTGCGCGCCGTCCACGCCCAGCAGCAGCCGGTGTACGGCTACGCCCCGGTAATCGCCTACGACGCCCAAACGCTCCTCCAGGCCCAAAGCCGCGTCGTCGCCGACCGGCTCCAGTCGTGGCGGGAGAAGTACCCCAGGGTGCTGGTCATCGACGACGTTCAAGTCGCCCATCCGGTGGATGCCCTCGTCGCCGCGTCTAACAAGGCCGATCTGGTCGTCGTGTGCTCGCACGGCAGAGGGGCCTTCGGATCCGCAGTGCTGGGATCGGTCGGCCACGGCGTCCTGCACCACGCTCAGTGCGCGGTCGCGGTCGTCCGGCCCTGACCTTCGGCTCAGAACGTGTGAAGCGGGACCTTGCCGCCTGTGCCTCCGCGCGATGACCTTCGCGCGGCCATGAGGTTCGCGTCGCCCATCCGCACTGCGATCAGCACGACTTTCGACTAGCGAGTGGTGATATGACCGCAGATGTACTGATAACGGGTGCGAGCGGCAGAGTGGGCAGCCGCGTCGGCGCCGCTCTGCGGACGGCAGGCTCCGGCATCCGACTCGCCTCCCCGAGCGCGCGGGGCCCGGACGGTGTGCGCTTTTCCTTCACCTCGGCGCAGACCTGACCGGCCGCTTTCGAGGGTGTGGACCGGATGTTCCTGATGCGGCCACCCCAGATCAGCGATGTCCAACGCGACATGGTGCCCTCCCTGGAGGCCGCCAGGAGTGCCGGGGTGGCACATCGTGCTGCTGTCCCTTCAAGGAGCCGAGCGCAACCGTTCGTCCCGCACCATGCGCTGGAGAAGTGGCTACGCGCCTCCGTACTCCAGTGGACGTTCGCGCGTTCCGGCTTCTTCATGCAGAACCTCTCGACCACGCACGCCGCCGAGATCCGCGACGAGGGCCTCATCATGGTCCCGGCGGGCCGGGGCCGCACGTCCTTCCTGGACGTCCGGGACGTGGCCGACGTCGCGGCCCTGGCCCTATCGCAGGACGGTCACGCGGGCCGGGCCTACACCCCCACCGGATCGGTGGCGCTCACCTACATATCCAGTGACTGCGGCATGCTTGCTCCCATTCATGAGGCACGGTGTGACAGCGCATCCCGGTTCGTGGCATCGCCGCCCGGGCGTGGCTGGATCGAATGGCCGGCTGCAGAGGCGGCGTGGGCCGAGCTGGCGGCGGTCGCCCGGCAGGTCAGCATCGGCAGCCGGCAGAGCCAGCGACGAACTCGACAGGCTCAGTGATGGCGACCTCGCCAGCGCCCTGTCGTCCGGCGCCTCAGTCGTAGTGGAGCGCGATGTCGGTAACGGTGCCCTGCCAGTAGACGAAGGGGCCGTCGGGCAGCTCCCAGCCGACCTCGGCACGGGTCGGGATGCGGATCCCGCCAATGGTGGTGAAGTCGGCGACGCGGCCGGCCCAGGCAGTGTCGACCGCGTCGCCCGCGATCAGGCGAGAGCGTGCGGGGGTGGAGACGGTGCTGATGTCGCCGACGTCATCGAAGTCGATGCGGACCTCGACGGGGGAGCCGGCCACCATGGTGGTCACCTCGACAGCAGGGTCGCCGCCGAGCTCTCGCCAGCGTAGATCGGGGTTGGCGACCATGGCATGGGGTGCCCAGAAGAGTTCGGACAGGTACCGCTGTGCCTGCGCCCGTGCCGTCGCCGGCCCACTGGCGCTGACCACCGGCACGACGCCGAGCAGCCGCACCCGCAGCCGGCCGGTGCCGGCGGCGTACTCGTCGACCGCGGTCAGAACGGACAGCGGACCAGTGAAACGGGCCCGCCAGCTGAAGGCCACGCTTCGGACCTGGAAGTCCTCCGTCGCGTGGAAGCCCATCCAGCGGCCACCGGGCTTGGCGCGCATCCGGCCCTGCTGGGTCACCCGCACCAGGCGCGGTACCCGATCGGGATCCGGGACCGCACGCCGTAGATATCGCTCCACCAGCGAGGGAAGACGGGCCGACGAGTCAAAGCCAGGTGATCCTAGGGCGGGCTGAACCGTCACGGCGTCTTCTCCGTACCGAGATATCGACGCACCGGCAGAAGCGTCGGGAGCACGGTGAGAGCGACCCCGACGACACCGTAGAGGACCAGCAGGAGCGACGGGCCGACGTAGAGGAACTCCACCAGGAGCCAAGCCAGCTGGCCCAGCCCGAGCAGGATGGTGGCCGGCCACGACCAGTGGCGGCCGGTCAGCCACCCTGCGGCTGTGAACTGCGGCCACGGTGGTAGGCGCAGGACGCCGTACGCGGCGATCAGTGATCCCAGCCCGAAGCCGACAACGAGAACCAGCCCGGGAACGAGCCAGCTGTCGATCAGCGGAATACGGTCGAGCGGCTCACGGGGGATGGCGTCCATTCCCCAAAGCCCGAAGATCAGCCCGATCCCGCCGAACAATCCGCTGACACCAAGAAACACCAGTAGCCCGATGGTGACCCACGCCATCGCCGGACGATGCCCTCGGGTGGTGGGCGGTGCATTCGCACGGAAGTTCGCTGTCTGCATGAATCCAATGGTCCGTCCACGCAGACAGGCGAACCAGAGTCCAAGTACCTGTATCGCCCGGCGGCGCCGAGCGGTTGGACGCTCAGTCGTGACGGACGTGCCATCGGACCCGCGTCGCGGTGTCCTTCGGCCCTGTGGCGCGGCGGCGGCTTCCCGGCACGCTGAGGGTGCGGGCTAATCGGCGCGCTGGATCGAAGGCAGGAATCTTTCATGAATCGGTACGGAGTCCAGGTGCGCTCCAGCGGCAGCGCGCCGGCGGGTCGATGGTTATGGCTGGTGAAGTGGCTGCTGCTGATCCCGCACTACTTGGTCCTGCTCGTGTTGTGGGCGGCGTTCGCCGCTCTCACCCTGGTCGCATACGTAGCGGTGCTGGTGACCGGCCGTTATCCGCCCGCGATCTTCGGGTTCAACGTCGGGGTGCTGCGGTGGTCCTGGCGGGTGGGCTTCTACGGCTACCAGGTCCTCGGCACCGACCGGTACCCGCCCTTCACCCTCGCCGAGGTTCCCGACTACCCCGCCGGGCTATTGATCGACGGCCCGCCCCGCATGCCGCGCTGGCTGCCGCTTGTGGCCTGGCTGTTCGCCATCCCCCACATCGTGATCCTGAGCGTCCTGACCGCAACTGGCGGGTGGCAACTGCTCGGCGATGACGCCAACGCGAACGTGGCGTCGTTCAGCCTCGTCGGCATCGTCGTCCTGATCGTCGCGATCAGCCTCGCAGTCCGTGGCCGCACCCCGCAGGGCCTCCACGACCTGCTCGTCGGAGTCGCCCGCTGGTCGCTACGGGTGGTCGCGTACGTCGCCCTGCTGACTGCGCAGTACCCGCCGTTCCGCCTCGACCAAGGCGATACCGAGCCGCCCTTCGACCAGACCGGCCTGTCCCGCTCGGCCGACACCCGTCCCACGGCGCAGCAGCCTGCTCCCACACCCGCCGCCGGGGCCGGCGTCGCCGGGCGGGTGATCGCCCTCACGTCCGGAGTGTTTCTGCTGCTGGCAGCAGTCGGAATCGGGATCGGCGGCGCCGGCGTGCTGGCCCTCGCCGACAACCGCGATGCCGCAGGCTACGTCACCAGCCAGGCGTTAAAGATCGACAGCCCGACGGGCGCGGTCACCGCCGAGAATCTGCAGATCCAAACCGATGACGTCTGGTCGCGTGCGCTCGTCGACTACGGCCAGGTACGCATCACGGCATCCAACCCCGCTGGCACGCCGCTGTTCATCGGGATCGCCCCGCAGGGCGACGTCGACCGATGGCTGGCCGGCACCGCACGCGACCAGCTGGCCAACGGCTACACCTCGGGCGGTGTCGGCTTCGACCGGACGTCAGGCCCGATCCGGGGCGTCACCGCTCCGGCGGCCCAGAGCTTCTGGCTCGCCTCCACGTCAGGAACCGGCGAAGTCGTCCTCGACTGGCAAGTCGCCGACGGCAGGTTCGCAATCGTGCTCGCCAACGCCACCGGAGCACCCGGCATCAGCGCCACCAGCCGGATCGCCACCCGTATCCCGGACCCGACCGGCTTGGGCCTCGGACTGCTCGGCGGCGCCATCCCGCTCGCCAGCCTCGCCTTCGCGCTGATCTACCTCGGCGCCGCCGGCCTCGGACGGCGGCACGCCGGACCGCGACCGCCCGTCGTGGCCGCAGACCCCAACGTCCCCACCGGACCAGGCCAGGTTTGACGTCAGCGCACAGTCCAGACAGCATGACGATGCCCGCTGCCATCCACCATTGCGAGATCCTCGGAACGCCCTGATGGCGTTCAGGCTCTCGCAGGCGCCGCTTCGGTGGTGAGCGAGTGCCAATCCTGCGCCATCGCGGCGACCAGCACCGGAAAGTCGGGGTGGCGTTCGGCGTCGACGCGGACGGTGATGGTGAGGATTCCGGCGTAGGAGAACGCCAGGAACGATATGGCGAGGTTGCCGGCGAGCGCCCCGATCGGGATCATGTCGACGACCTCCGCTCCCAGCAGCCGGATGGGGGCGGGTGGGCCGATCACATCGCTCTCGACGATGGTGGTGAGGCGTTGCCGGCGGGTGTAGCGCCGTAGCAGGCCCAAGCGGGCCAGCCAGAGCATCATGCCCTGCTCGGTGGTGAGGATCTGCTCCCGCTTGGCACGGTCGCTGTTCGCGCGGATCAGACGCAGTCGCGCGGCCGGGTCAGGCTCGTCCAGCGGAAGTTTGACGACGATGATTCCCGCGCGGTTGCCGGTACGGGGCGCCGGCTTCTCGTTGCGTGGTGACGCGGCGACGGCGGCGTGCACGTTGAGGTCGACGGATTCGCCCCGGGAACGAAGGAGGGCGCGCAGGCCTCCGGCGGCCAGGTCGAGCACGACGTCGTTGACCTTCCCGCCGTGGGCATGGGCGATCCGCTTGGCGGTCGCGAGGTCGAGGCGCTGAACGGCGAGGGCGCGCTGCGGGCCGATCGGACCGGTCAGCGAGGTGCGCGGAGCCCGCCATGCTTGGCCGAGGACTCGCCAGCCGCCCGACAACGACCCCGCGAGCCGCCGGGGATCGGGCAAGTGGGCGAGCCGCCGCATGGTGGCGAGCCCGATTCGGAAGTTGTCGCGAGCCAGGTCGCGCCACTGCGGCGGCGCGGTCGGCACCCAGGGCTTGGTTGTGGTCGCCGTGTCGGGGTCGAGCAGTGCGGTGAGAAGTCCTACCGCAGCGAGGCCGTCGGCGATCGCATGATGGAGTGCGATGACGGCGGCGACCCGACCGTCGGGCAGCCCTGTGATGAACCAGATCCGCCACATCGGGTGTTCCCGGTCCAGGAGTGGGGCCAGCAATTCTTCGGTCAGGCGCAGCAGCACGGCCTCGTCACCAGGGACGGGCAGCACGACCTCGTTCACGTGCCGGTCGATGCGAAACGACCGGTCGTCGACCCACAGCGGCGGCCCGGCGAGCCGGCCAGGACGGCGAACGATCCGGCGTAGCTCAGGCACGCCGGCGAGCAGGCCGTCGATGTCGATCCGGAGCGCGGCCAACCGCAGCCGCCCGTTCGCGTCGCACAGCGACCGGCCGTTGAGGACGGCGAGGACGCCGATGTGCATGGGCGTCTCTGGTGCCTCCACTGCGAGATTGGTCAGGTCCATGGAGCTGAGCCGAGGAAATCTGCTAGTCATGGCGACCTATCAAGTTCGCGACGGAGCTGGACTGGGCTGCGGGCGTGATCCGGTCGCCGAGACTGGATGGGCGCCCGAAGTAGTCTGACGCGCGACCGATCGCCGCCGGTCGGCGTTGTCCACTGTGACCAGGTCACGGGCCATCCGGGCTCGGGCCGGCCTTTGCGGGCCGGTCGCTCCCGCGGCGGCGACTTTGCCGACGACCAGGGGTGCGGTCTGCGGCGTCGCGGTGCGGCTTGTGGTGTGGTTCCCGGCGATGTCGGCCGTCGCGCTCACGTTCCTCCTTATGTCGAGGTCCATATCCTCGGGGCGCGCGGCCGATGGATCGTCTGACCGCAACCGAACGCCGCCTTGCTCGCGCAGAGGCGGCGTAGGACCAGTCGGTTATGTGGTGCTGGTGGCGACGGGCTTGCCGTTGGGCGCCGGCTGCTCGGGCAGTGACCGATCAAGGGCTGGCGCGGTCGGCGGTGTCGCCGTGGCTGCGGCGTTTTCCCGGGCCAGGAACGAGCCCAGCTCGCCGATAGTGGACATCAGCGGGGCAGGGAAGACGACGGTGGTGTTCTTGTCGACGCCGAGCTCGACCAGGCTCTGCAGGTTACGCAGCTGTAGTGCGAGCGGGTGGGCCATCATGATGTCGGCGGCGGTGCCGAGGGCATCGGCGGCGAGCGCCTCACCTTCCGCGGCGATGATCTTGGCGCGCTTCTCCCGCTCGGCTTCGGCCTGGCGGGCCATCGCGCGTTTCATGCTCTCGGGCAGTTGGATGTCCTTGAGCTCGACGAGGGTGACCGCGACGCCCCATTCTTCGGTGGCGACGTCGAGAATCTCGCGGATGTTGAGGTTGATGCGGTCGGTTTCGGACAGCGTCTCGTCGAGGGTGTGCTGGCCGACGACCTTGCGCAGCGTGGTCTGGGCGATCTGGTTGATGGCGGCTTCGACGTTCTCGATCGCCACCACCGACTTGACCGCGTCGGTGACCCTGTAGTACGCCACGGCCGAGACGTCGACGCTGACGTTGTCGCGGGTGATGATGCCCTGCGACTGGATCGGCATGGTGACGATGCGCAGGCTCACCCGGTGCAGCACGTCGATGAACGGGATGATCGCGGTCAGCCCGGCCTTCTTCACACCGATGACCCGGCCGAGCCGGAACAGCACCCCCTGCTCGTACTGCTTGACGACCTTGAGAGCGAGCGCCAGCAGCAGCACTGCCAGCACCGCGACGATAGCGATGATCCATATTGTGGTGGTCATGATGCGTTCCCCTTGCTGGCGCCGGAGACCCGGGGCCGTCTGCGTGCAGGGACGAGCGGGTTTTCGGTACCTGCCGGTGGGAATGACGCGACAGTCCGTAGGCGTGGTGGACCAGCGCGCCGCTGACCGAGCCGGGCAACAGCCCGGTGAAGTCGCTGCGGGAGCCCACGACGGTCAAGGTGGCGTCGCCGGACGCCTCGCCCATGCTGACCTCGGCGTTGAGGCTGCGGATCGGGCGGACCTGTAGTTCCCCCGGCTCGGCTGGCCACAGCGGAGAGCGTGCCGACCTAGCCGCCGGGCAGCAGATGCAGGTGGGCGACTTCGCTTTCGGCCGCCGCGACGCTGTGGTATGCGACACCTGGTCCCGGGCCGCTGCCGTGTTGGCGGCGGCGCTGTAGGTCTGCATACGCTCAGCTTGCGCTCGCGCTACCGGCACGGTCAGAGGCGCTGGGCCCCACCGATGGGGCCGTTGTACCTGGGTAGACCGGTGCCTAATTGCCCTGCTCTCGGGTGACAGCCAGCATCAGCCGCGGCACCGGCCCCGCCGTGGTCGTTGAGACCGGCGTCCGCGCCGAGCTGGGCCGCATCGCCTCCGCTCTCGAAAAGACGGGCAAAAGGTCCGCTGAGAAGTGGAGCCGGCCGACCATCGCCCGGCTCGCGCTGCGAATCGTCTTGGTCCGCCAGTCCGAGGATCCTGCACAGAACCTTTGGCAGGGACCGGCGGGCCCTTTCTCGACCGAGCGGCTGGGCGCTGCGGGGGTGGACTCCTGATCAGCCGTGGCGCTCGGCCGCCAGGCGGGCGGCCAGGGCGGCGACCTGCGTGCGGCGCTGCATGTCGAGCTTTCCGAGAAGGGAGGACACGTAGTTCTTCACGGTCTTCTCCGCCAGGAACATCCGCTCGCCGATCACCCGGTTCGTCAGCCCTTCGCCGATCAGTTTCAGGACGTGCTGCTCCTGGGTGGTGAGCGCGGCCAGCGGGTCGCGCCGGGCGGCCTGGTCGCGGAGCCGGTTCAGCATCGCGGCCGTCGTCTGCGGGTCCAGCAGCGACTGCCCGGCCGCGACCGTACGGACCGCGCCGACCAGGTCGGAGCCATGGATCTGCTTGAGCACGTAGCCGGCGGCGCCGGCCAGGACCGCCTCGAACAGGGCGTCGTCGTCGGCGTAGGAGGTGAGCATGAGACAGGCCAGCCCCGGTAGCCGGCTGCGGACCTCCCGGCAGACCTCCACGCCACTGCCGTCCGGAAGGCGTACGTCGAGAACGGCGACGTCGGGACACAGCGCCGGAATGCGGGCCTGCGCCGACGCGGCGGTGCCCGCCTCACCGATGACCTGGATGTCGTCCTCGGCCTCCAGCAGCGACGCGACGCCGCGCCGGACGACCTCATGGTCGTCGACGAGAAAGACACGGATCATACTGCCGAAGCTATGTGGCTTTCGTCCCCTTCAGTAGAGGCGAAGGCCCTCCTCTGGTCACTTCAGTACGGGGTTGGCGCGTACGGCCGGAGTGCGGCCCCACATGCGTCCGATGCCGAGGGTGTCGCCGGCGTTCGACAGGGCCAGGCCTGCCAGGACAACGGCGTAGATCAGGTGCTCGTCGATGATCGGATTGGTGGCCAGGGGCAGTTCGGCCGCCCACATGAAGACCAGCAGGAGTCCTCCGGCGATCGCGGCGATCCGCAGTCCGGCGCCCAGGATCAGCGCGGTGCCGATGCCCAGCAGTCCGAGCATGAACAGCCAGTCGACCCACGGCTGCCCGGCCAGGCCGGAGAAGAATCCGCCGAGGGCGTTGTCGCCGGTGCCCTTGAGGAAGCCCGTGGTGGGGCTGCCGCCGGAGATCCAGGCCTTATCAGCGGCGATGGCGAAGCCCCAGCCGAAGGTTTTGCCCAGGAACGCCCACAGGAAGATGAAGCCGAGCGCGATCCGGGCGACGGCCCAGACGTAGTCGACGGGCCGGGACGCGCGGTCGTCGGCGGCGGAGGTCCTGCCGGGATAGACGTGCGCGGTCGGCGGTCCCTTGGTGGTGGCCATGGCCGGTCCCTTCGGTACTGCAGTAGATGGTGCTCGTATCCTCAGCACATCATTTCCGCGCCGTGAGCACGTTCCCTGCGAACCGATCGGCAGGGTCGATGCCCAGTTGTGCCCCAGCGGCTTGCCACAAGTACGCCGCAGTCCTTCCCCGTGACCTTCCGGACCGGCGCTGGTAACCACGGCGCCTCCGGTTGAGACGGATTACGGGGAAATCGGCGCCATAACCGGAAACGGCCTCGGCGGTGAGACAAACATCAGTGCAAAAAATGGTGTACCTCGCCGGTCGCGAACCCGTCCGGACCGGCGTGGGTGGTTTCCTTTCCCCGCACCGACCGGGCATCCGGCAAGAACCGCCGATTCGTACGCCCGCCGGTTCACGGCATTTCGACTGATCGACAAGGAGATCGCCATGTTCATGAACCCCCTGCGGTTCCTGCCCACGGGCCTCGCGGCGGGCTCGCTGTTGGCCGCGATGGTCCTGTCCGCCTCGGCGCCCGCGTCGGCCGCCGTGTCCACCGCCGTGTCCGCCGCTGGGGGAAGCGCGCGTGCGGGCGTCGTCACCGCGCTCGACTACAACAGCACCGGCTGGAGCTACCTCCAGGTGCCGTGGACGACGAACGTGCCGGACTTCCAGGAGCGGGGATTCGACGACAGCGCCTGGCCCACCGGACAGACAGGCTTCGGCACCACCAACGGCACGTGCTCGTGGAACAACTCCACCAACGTCAAGACCCCCTGGGCCGTGAACACCGACATCCTGGCTCGCCACTGGATCCACCTCCCGCGGGACGCGCAGCAGGTCCGCATCCAGGGGACGGTGGACAACGACGCGCAGGTCTACCTGAACGGTCACCTCGTGCAGAGCGTCAAGAGCGGCAACTGCGCCGCCGGCGCGATCGACGTCGTCGTCCCGGCGGTCTACCTGGACTGTTGCAACCTGCTGGCCATCCGCGGCCGCGACCGCGGCGTGGCGGCCTACCTGAACGTCCGGGTGACCTACGTCAAGCCAACCCAGGCCTGACCGCAGCCGAAAGCCTTTCGCGGCGGGAAAGCGCGGCCGATGATTCGGCGCGAAGATCCTCGGCGGGACCGACGGCCGTTTCGCGCGGCGCATCGAATACGCCGTGAATCGGGGGAACGGGTCCCATTCGTGGAACGAGGACCGGCGTCGGCCACTGCCAGGCCGATTCGGTCCTCGTTTTCACGTGGTGCGTTTCGCTCCCACCACGGAGGTCCCGCCGCGGCCCGGATCCTGATGGCGCCGACCACGGTCGCAACAGGTAGTCCGAAAGGTGCCTCCACCAGCCGCCGTCGTGGCGGTCGCCCTCCGGGGCGACCGAGGATCGCAACCCATTCGCCGCGCCGCCCTTGAGACTCCAGGTCCACCGTGGCGATCGCCCCTACGATGGCATCGTCTTCATCGCTCCACCGCGGCTCGCCAGGTACGGACTCGACGCTGTGGCAAGGGCCGGACCGTCTCAACTACGAGCGGTCGCGCAGCAATCGCCTGTTCAGACGGGGTCTTTCTAGTTTCCCCTTCTGCTGGGTCCCTCGCCGGGGGCACGCATGTGATGTCTCAAGACATCGGAAACCCTCGAACCTACCGGTTCGGGGGTTTCTTGGTCTTCTGGGGTTGGTACTCGCGGGTGGGGTCGATGATCAGCTGGCGGAGGAGTTCTCCGGTTGTGGCGGCGACGACTCGGACGTGGAGATCGGCGACCATGAGCGCTGACCGCCTCAGACGGGCGAGACGAACAGCACTCATTCCCCGGGCGGTCAGCTCGGCATCGATGAGGGTGCGCAGAAACTCCTCGAGGGTTTCCACCCCTGGGTGGCCCACCGGAGTGACACCTCGTGGAAAGGGCAAAGAAGCACCTTCGGCGGATAGGCGAATAGTAGATAACGCCACTTTTCAAGCGATCCCGTGTAACGCCATGCTCCTGGAGAAACCCCCTTAAGCTAGGAGCAACCTCCTGTGGCAATCCCCAGAGCACGTCGGCTGATCATGGCGGCGAGCCTGCCGCTGATGGTCGCGGCGACCATGGCATTACAACCCAGCACCGCGAACGCCCTCTCCTCCGACGTCGTCATCTCCACCGTGTACGGCGGCGGCGGCAATTCCGGTGCGATCTTCAAGAACGACTACATCGAGCTGGCCAACACCTCCGGCAGCCCCGTCGACGTCTCGACCTGGAGCGTCCAGTACGCCTCCGCCGCGGGGGCCGTCTTCCAGGTCACCAAGCTGACCGGGACCATCCCCGCGCACGGCAGGTACCTGGTCCAGGAGGCAGCAGGCGCCGCCGGCACCCTCGCCCTGCCCACCCCCGACGCCATCGGCACAGTCCCCATGTCGGCCACCTCCGGCGTCGTCGCCCTCGTCACGACCCAGATCCCGCTGGTGGGCTGCGGCATCAGCTGCGCGACCGCACCGAACGTCAAGGACCTGGTCGGTTACGGCGCGACCGCGAATGTCGAGACGGCCGCCGCGCCCGGACTCTCGAACACCACGGCCGACGCCCGCACCGGAGCGCTGACCGACACCGACAACAACGCCGCCGACTTCACCGCCGGCGTGCCGAAAGCCACCAACTCCGCGGGCACCACGGTCAGTGCCGACAACCCGGGCGGCCCCGTCGACCCGACCCCCGGCACCACCCGCATCCATGACATCCAGGGTGCGGGCCGGATCTCCCCGATCGTCGGGCAGAACGTCACGAACGTCCCGGGCATCGTCACGGCCGTCAGGGTGACGGGCAACGCGCGCGGTTTCTGGTTCCAGGACCCGAGTGCCGACGCCGACCCCCTGACCAGCGAGGGCGTGTTCGTCTTCACCGGCTCGACGTCGCCGGCGGTCGTCATCGGGGACTCCGTCCTGGTCTCCGGCCGTGTCACCGAGTTCCGCCCCGCCAGCGGCGCGCAGACCCTCACCGAACTCGGCGGCACGATCAACACCACCAGGCTCAGCAGCGGCAACCCGCTGCCCGCGGCCATCCCGGTCGCCTTCCCCGACGCCTTCACAAAGACCGGCAGTCTTGAGGCCCAGCCGCTGGAGCCGTCCTCCTACGTGCTGGACTGGCTTGAGGTCCACGAGGGCATGCGGGTCACCATCGCCGAGGACACCCGTCTGATCAGCCCGGTCAACACGGAGTTCTCCGAGCTGTGGGTGACGCTGAAGCCGGGCCAGAACCAGACCCCGCGCGGCGGCTCCATCTACAAGTCGTACGACGACCCGAACAGCGGCCGTCTGATGGTCGTCGCCCTGAACGGTGCGCCCGCCGCCAACGTCGGCTCCACGCTGGCCGCCGGCACCGCCGGACCGGTCGACTACCAGTCGTTCGGCGGTTACGTCGTGCAGGCCACCCAGCTCGGCACGATCACCGAGGGCGGCCTCAAGCGCCAGAAGGTGCTCCCGCCGAAGAAGCAGAACGACCTGTCCGTCGCGACCTACAACGTCGAGAACCTCGCCGTCACCAACCCGGAAACCAAGTTCGCACGGCTGGCCCAGGCGGTCGTCACCAACCTCGGCTCGCCCGACATCCTCGCCCTGGAGGAGATCCAGGACAACAACGGCGCCACCGACGACGGCGTCGTCGCAGCCGACCAGACCGTTACGAAGTTCATCGTGGCGATCCAGACCGCGGGCGGCCCCACTTACGCCTGGCGCTCCATCGACCCGAACAACGACACCGACGGCGGTGAGCCGGGCGGCAACATCCGCCAGGTGTTCCTGTTCAATCCCGCGCGCGTGACGTTCGTCGATCGCCCCGGCGGCGACGCGAACACGGCCGTTTCCGTCGTCCGCGAGCGGCCGACCAGCAACCAGGTCTCCCTGTCGGTTTCGCCTGGCCGGATCAACCCGACCAGCGATGCCTGGACCACCAGCCGCAAGCCGCTCGTCGGCGAATTCCTCTACGACGGCGACAAGCAGCTGTTCATCGTTGCCAACCACTTCAATTCCAAGGGCGGCGACGCCCCGCTGACCGCGGCCGTGCAGCCGCCGGTCCGCAGCAGCGAAGTCCAGCGCATCAAGCAGGCCACCGAAGTCCGCGACTTCGTCAAGGACCTCTCCGACAAGAGCGGCGGCCGGGCCCAAGTCATCGTCCTGGGCGATCTCAACGACTACCAGTTCAGCCCCGCTCTCCAGACCATCACCGGCAACGGCACTGTTCTCAAGACCCTGATCGACACCCTCCCCGCCGACCAGCGCTACAGCTACATCTTCGACGGCAACTCCCAGGTCCTCGACCACATCCTCGTCAGCCCTGCCATCAGGGGCTACGCCTACGGAGTCGTCCACATCAACGCCGAATTCTCCGACCAGGCCAGCGACCACGACCCTCAGATCATCCGCGTCCTCACCGGCTGCAACGTAGACCCCCTCCCCACCCGCTGCCTCCCCGGCAGCCCCGTAGTGGACCAGTAGGACAAGTCGCCCGCCCCTCAAGGGCGGGCGCTTTCCCCTTCCGTCCGTTGACGCCACCTGTCCCGCCGACCTCATTCCGGCTGGTCGGGCCAGCTGACGTAGGGGTCGATGACCACTTCGCCGGTGTGGACGCGGTGGAGGGCGGCGGTGAGGGCGTCGGGGTCGCCAAGGCGTTCTTTGATGATGTAGCCGACGGAGCCGGGAGGGCGCAGGCTGACCAGGCGGTGGGCGTAGGCGGGTTCCGCGCGGGTGGACAGGACGACCAGGCCGATGGTGGGATGCCGGGCGCGGATCGCCTCGGCGGTGCCCAGGCCCTCGTCGGTGTGGTCGGGCGGGAGCCGTACGTCGATGATGACGACGTCGGGGGTGGTCGCGGCGACCGCACGCAGGCCCTCGGCGGCGTCGGCGGCGGTGCCGATGACCTCGACACCGCGTTCACTCAGCAACTGGACGAGCGCGTCGCGGAGGGAAGGCGTGCTCTCGACGATGACGACGCGCATGATCCTCCGTCCCTCCTCGCCGGATAGATCTTGCGTGATCCACGGCGGAAATCCCAGTGTGGTTTCCCCTACCAGGGTTCGGGTTTCCCGCGGTCACGGGGTGGAGCCGTCCTTGCCGCGCAGGTAGATGAGGGTGGCCAGGACGCGGCGGTTGAGGTTGCGCTGGCGGGCGGCCTCGGCGGAGACCACGCCGAGCTTGCCGAACACTGTGGACAGATTCTTCTCCACGTTGCCGAGCGTGCAGGCCAGGCGCTGGGCGATGGCCAGGTTCGTCAGGCCGGAGGCGACCAGCGAGAGGATCTCGCGTTCGCGGGGGGTGAGAGTGGACAGCGGGTCGGCGGGCTCGGCGCCGCGGTTCCGGCGAGGGGACACCAGCTCGCGGATCAGGCCGGGATCGATGACGAACTGCCCCTTGCCGACCCGGGTCAGCGCGTCCGTGATCAGCTCCATGTCACCCAGGCTGCTCTTGGCCATCAGGCCGACCGCCCGGGGCGGCTCCTCCAGTGCCATCAGCCGCTTGACGTGCTCGACCTTCGGGCTGGTCGCCACGATCAGCAGGGCGACCTCGGGGTAGCGGGCGCGGATGCGCGCGGCGATGCGCAGTCCCGCGTCCTCGGGTTCGGGCTCCTTGACCAAGCGCAGGTCGAGGCTGACGGCGTCGGGGGCGTGCTCGTCGACCAGGGCCAGGGTCCGATCCATGGTCTCCGCGGTGCCGGCCACCTCGACGCCGAGGTGGGTCAGCGCGGTCACGTAGGTCGTACGCAACATGGGGTCGTCTTCGACGATGATGACTCTCACTGCTCTCCCTCTCGATCGCCGGGGAACTCTCCTGGCAGCCGTGCGACCAGCCGTGTACCGCCCTCTTCCGGGCTCTCCACGGTGAGCTCGCCCCCGGCCGCCGCGACGCGCTCGGTCAGCCCGCGCAGGCCGCCGCCTGACAGGTTCGCCCCGCCCGCGCCGTTGTCGGTGACCGTGACCACGAGACCGTCGCCGTCCGATGTGACCTGGACGTCGATCGCGGCGCCTGGGCCCGCGTGCTTGAGCGCGTTGGTGACGCCCTCCGCGATGACGAAGTACACCGTGGACTCCACGTCGCGTGGCCACCGCCGGTTCACGATGTCGTAGCGGAGCTGCCCGGGGTGGCGCCGGGCCAGCTCCGCGACGGTTTCGCGGAGGCCGTGCTCGATCAGCGAGCGCGGGTGCAGGCCCTGGGCCAGCTCGCGCAGCGCGTTGATGGCGTCGGTCAGCTGACTCTTGGCATCGGCCAGCAGCTCCGCGCCGGGAGAACCCGCGGCCTCGGCCTGCTTCTGGGCCAGTCCGAGCAGGGTCAGCACGACGAAGAACCCCTGCTGGGCGCCGTCGTGGAGGTCACGCTCGATCCGCCGCCGCTCGGCCAGTTCGGCTTCGAGCAGCCGTCGCCGCGAGTCCCTGACCTGCGTGTACAGGCGCATGTTCTCCATGACGAGCCCGGTCAGCGCGATCGCGCTCGCGGTCGCCCTGCCGGTCTCGGTCAGCGCCGCGTCGTGCTCGACGATGCCCAGGACGTCCGCTCCGCGGACGATCGGGGTGAGCGTACGGGCCGGGGCCTGGTCGCCGCCGACGCGTTCTCCCGACAACGCGACCAGGGCGCCGTCACCACCGGCCAGCAGCAGGCGCAACGTCGGATCGCCGACGGCTTCCGCGAGAGCGGTCTGCAGCGCCATCAGCGGCGGGGCGCGCAACTCTCCGAGCCGGGCGGGCAGTTCGGCGATGCGCAGTTCCCTGCGCCACTGCATGCCGATCGAGACCAGATACGCCACGACGATCCCAACCGCGGCCCCGCCGAGCATGAGCACCCCCACGCTCAGCTGCGTGCTGAGCGCCCGCCCGGTCGCGCTGGCCAGTGCGGACGCGATCAGCAGCACGCCCACCGCGATGAATGTCGCCCATACAGGACCGGTCCGCCTGCGGCGTACCGCGAGGGCGATGAGCAGGCGGCGCAGCACGATCGCGATGCCCGCCACGCCGAGCGCGGCCAGGACGAGGCTCCCAGCGATGGCCCAGCGGGTGTTCACCTGGCCGATGTTGTAGTTCCACGGCGCTTCGGGGTGATCGGTCAGGTAGCGGCCGACCTGGGTGCCGACACAGGCGAGGTAGCTGGCCGTGACGTAGGCGCGGTCGATCCGGCCGCGCAGCCGCCCTGACGGGACGCTGAAGACCAGGTGCGCGAAGACGCCCACGTACAGGTAGGCAAGGCTGAACCCCACGGCGAACAGCGCCTCGTTCTCGCTGACCCGCAGGAACGACAGGTAGTAGACCGTGCCGAGGACCAGCAGCAGAACGCCGACGCGGGAGCGCGCGCCGCGGGCCCACAGGATGGCGCCCGCGATGATCAGCGGATAGCCGAAGCCGTGGTAGGCCAGGTCCACCCAGAGCGGGCTCGGCGGCCCGACGCCCCAGGAGGCGACGTTCGCCCAGGTGACCGCGGCCAGCGTGAGGAGCGTGACCACGACGACAAGCGGCATGTCCCTGGGAACCGGGCTCCTCACGGGGACTCCCACCCTCCGGCCTGTGGTTAACCAGACCTCGACGCCAGGTTCCCCCCGGTTGGCGTCGAGGATGCCATCCGCGAAAGTGCGGGTTTTTCGGGTACGTCGAGGCGAGCGTAGCCGACGACACTTTGAGGGAACATCCCGTTCCCGGAGGTGCCCCGGCATGTCCCAGACGTACGTTTTGCCGACCTTGGTCAAGGGGCCTTTCCCCTTGGTCGAGCGTCGGCTCGTGGTGAACGTCGGCTGGCTGGCCGTCGTCTTCCGGAACGGCGTGCCGAGGATGGTGTGCGGTCCCGGGCGGCACGGTTCGTTCGCGGGCCTGTTCACCCGGCGCAGGCTGCCCGCGACCGGCGAGCTGTCGGTGCTGCTGTTCGACACCGCGCCGCAGAATGTTCAGCTGGCCGCCGACGCGGTCCGCCTCGCCGACGGCCGCAAGGTCTGCGTCGGCGCCATGGCCGTGGTGCTGCCCCGCTGGAGCGCGGACCCCGGCATCCTGCTCGGCATCGCCGGCCGGTACGGCGTGCTCAGCGCCCGGTACGGCGAGGCCGCCGGGATCGAGCTCTACGCGGACTTCCGCGCCAATGCCCGGCGACTGCTGCGCGAGTTCGGCCACGACGACGTCTACCTCGCCGACGACAGCCGCGGCGCGCTGGCGGCCCTCCCGGGTGTTCCCGGCAGCGGCCTGCTGACAATCGAGCGGTTCGTGCACGTCACCATAGCGGGCGATCCGGTCGTGATCGCGACGGAGCGGGCGCAGGACAGCGCGGAGATCAAGGCGGCGAGGCTGTCCGCGAAGGCGGCCGTCGAGCCGATGGTCGCCGCCCTGGAGCGGATCAGAAGCCGCTACCGCGACGAGATCGCTCGCGAGCACGGCCACCGCAAGGCCGAGCTCGACGTCGACCTGGCCGCGCTGTACGGCGTGGTCCCGCTGTTCATGCGCGACCCGAAGGCCGCCGCCGAGACCGAACGCGCCCGCTGGGAGGTCCTTTCCGGCCTGCTCGGCGAGTACGCCGACACGATCTCCTACACGGCGGGCGAGCTCGGGGTCACCCCCAACGACCTGCTCAGGGACCTCGCGATGGGCCGGGTGCCCGGAAACCCCGAGCCCCGTCCCAAACCCCACCCCGAGCCTCGTGCCGTGCCCGATGCGGCACCGGAAGAGATCGAAGGAATCGAGCGACTCGACGAGAGGAGGCGTCCCGCATGAGTCCCCAGCCCGGCGTACCCGAAGACGACCCCAAGGACGACCCCAAGGACGACCCCACGAACGTGCGGGAGCACGCGCCCGACGCCAGGGGTGGTGGTCCCGGCAGTGGTTACGGACATCGAGACCACCCCCATCGGGCGCCCCAGCACCGTGAACCCCACGAAGGCTCACCGTCGCCCGAGCACCGCCGACGCTGGGGTCCCGAAACCGACGGTCCTGAAAACGTCCGGCGCGACGGTCCCGGCTCGTCTCCCCAGCCGCGCGACGCGGGCGTGACGCCTGACGCGGGGCGCGGCCGTGACAGCGGGACGAGCACGCCGCCGCACGACCACCCAGGCGAGAGGCACCAGCCCCGCCAGACCGACGGCCATGGACACGTCCGGCACCCCGTTACCGACTGGGG
>NZ_JBGCBZ010000042.1:0-20621 GCF_041262585.1 Planotetraspora sp. GP83
CGGCCCATCTGCGCCAGCACATGGCCGACGCCCGCCTCCGCGCGAGGATCCACACCCGCGAGCACGGCGAGGACCCGGCCGAGATCCGCGACTGGGTCTGGCCCCATTGGCCGTGATCATGCACACCTTCCCTCGCGGGCATTGTGACCTCGTCAAATCGCGTTCGTGATCATGTGCGCGTTCCCGGAACAGGGCGGCGGCCTGCCAGAACCTCACATGTGATCATGCACGGATAGGCGATCTTGAACCCCGCAAGGGCCGGCCTTGTTCCGCGAAAGGGCTCGCGGGCCGATCACATCGTCATTAGGGTCATAGCGATGATCCAGGGCATAGACGTCTCCGACTGGCAGCCCTCCGTCGACTGGAACGGGGCCGTGTTCGGCTTCGCGCGGGCGACCGAAGGCGACACCGAGACGGACCCCGCCTTCGACCGGCACCGGGCGGCCATGGACCGGGCCGGTGTGCTGTCCGGCGCCTATCACGTGGCGCGGCCGGGAGGCGACCCCGCCGTCCAGGCCCGCAACTTCGTCGATCACGCGGGAGCGGGCCTGCTCGCCGTCGATCTGCGCACCTCGGACGGCCTGCCGCCGGCCGAGGTGGCCGCCTTCGCCCGGCGCTGGTGCGCCGAGGTCGGGAGGCTGGCCGGAGTCTCACCGATCGTCCGCACCGTGCGCCACTTCGCCGCCGAGGGGAACTGCGAGGGCCTGGGGGACCTCCCGCTCTGGATCGCCGCGCCCGGACGGCCCATGGGCAAGCCGGCCGTACCGGCGCCGTGGACGACCTGGTCGCTGCATCAGTACTCGAACAGCCCCGTGAACCTCAACGTCTTCGCCGGGTCCCTGGAGGAGTTGGCCGCTCTCGCCGCGCGGGAGTCGCGGGGGCGGTAAGCGCGCGAATTCGGGGTGGCGGCACCGGTAGCATCGGATGCGGGAGGCGCCGCCCGGCTCTCGCGGCCGGGTTGTCTCGCGGGGCCCCCGCAAGAACCGTTCCCGAGCAAGGAGACACCGTGTCTGCCGCCCTAGAAATACACATCACCCTCGCCGGAGCCGAGCGCGTGATGGCGGCGGGCACGACGGCCGGGGAGGCGCTGGAGGCCGACGGCAGGTCGGTCATCGCCGCCCGGATCAACGGAGAGCTGCGCGACCTGGCCGCCGAGGTGGCCGAGGGCGACGTGGTCGAGCCGGTGGCCATCGACAGCCCCGACGGCCGGGCCATCCTGCGCCACTCCACCGCCCACGTCATGGCCCAGGCCGTCCAGGAGATCTTCCCCGAGGCGAAGCTCGGCATCGGGCCGCCCGTGGAGAACGGCTTCTACTACGACTTCGACGTCAAGCAGCCATTCACCCCTGACGACCTCAAGCGCGTCGAGAAGCGCATGCGGGAGATCGTCAAGCAGGGCCAGACCTTCCGGCGGCGGCCGGTGTCGGACGACGACGCCCGTGAGGAGCTCGCGGCCGAGCCGTACAAGCTGGAGCTGATCGGCCTGAAGGGCGGCGCGGCCGACTCCGAGGACGGCGCGAACGTCGAGGTGGGCGGCGCGGAGCTGACCATCTACGACAACCTGGACCCGAAGTCGGGCGAGCTGTGCTGGAAGGACCTCTGCCGCGGGCCGCACCTGCCGACCACCCGCGTGATCTCGGCGTTCAAGCTCATGCGCTCCGGCGGCGCCTACTGGCGGGGCAGCGAGAAGAACCCGCAGCTCCAGCGCATCTACGGCACCGCGTGGGAGTCCCGCGAGAAGCAGGACGAGTACCTCCACCTGCTGGAGGAGGCCGAGAAGCGCGACCACCGCAAGCTCGGTGCGGAGCTCGACCTGTTCAGCTTCCCCGACGAGCTGGGCTCGGGCCTGCCGGTCTTCCATCCCAAGGGCGGCATCATCCGCCGGCTGATGGAGGACTACTCGCGCCGCAGGCACGAGGAGGCGGGCTACTCCTTCGTCAACACCCCGCACATCACCAAGGAGCACCTCTACAAGGTCTCCGGGCACCTCGACTGGTACGCGGACGGCATGTTCCCGCCCATGGAACTGGAGGGCGCCCGCTACTACCTGAAGCCGATGAACTGCCCGATGCACAACCTGATCTTCAGGGCGCGCGGGCGTTCCTACCGCGAGCTGCCGCTGCGGCTGTTCGAGTTCGGCACCGTCTACCGCTACGAGAAGTCCGGCGTGGTGCACGGCCTCACCCGCGTCCGCGGCCTCACCCAGGACGACGCGCACATCTACTGCACCCGCGACCAGATGCGCGACGAGCTGAAGTCGCTGCTGCGGTTCGTGCTCGAGCTGCTGCGCGACTACGGCCTCGACGACTTCTACCTGGAGCTGTCGACCAAGGACCCGGTGAAGTACGTCGGAACCGACGAGGCGTGGGAGGAGGCGACCGAGACCCTGCGGGAGGTCGCCGAGTCCGAGAAGCTGGAGCTGGTCCTCGACCCGGGCGGCGCCGCGTTCTACGGCCCGAAGATCTCGGTGCAGGTGCGTGACGCCATCGGCCGATCATGGCAGATGTCGACCATCCAGCTCGACTTCAATCTGCCCGAGCGTTTCGAGCTGGAGTTTCAGTCGGCCGACGGCTCGCGCCAGCGGCCGGTCATGATCCACCGGGCGCTGTTCGGGTCGATCGAGCGGTTCTTCGGCGTGCTGGTCGAGCACTACGCGGGCGCGTTCCCTCCCTGGCTCGCCCCGGTGCAGGTCATCGGCATCCCGATCGCCGACGCCCACGCCCCCTACCTCCAGGACGTCGCGAAGCGGCTGCGGGAGCGGGGCGTCCGGGTCGAGGTCGACGTCGCCGACGACCGGATGCAGAAGAAGATCCGCAACGCGCAGAAGGCCAAGGTGCCGTTCATGCTGCTGGCCGGCGACGACGACGTGGCCGCGGGCGCGGTGTCGTTCCGCTACCGGAACGGCGAGCAGAAGAACGGCGTCCCGGTCGACGAGGCCATCGCGGAGATCGTCGACGCGGTGGAGCGCCGCATCCAGGTCTGACCGCCCACCCCGGCGTGATCAGCCGGGTTCCCGCAAACCCTGTCATCCGGTACGGCTCGCGCCAATGGGCGCGAGCCGTACCGGACCTCAGAAGTCGTCCTCGCGGGGGGAGGCCGGGACCTCGCCGGGCAGGCGGACGTCGTCCACGGTCACGTTGACCTCGACCACCCGCATGCCCAGCATGTGGCTGACCGACCTGGCGACGTTGGTCTTGACCTCGTTCGCCACTTCCATGACCACATGGCCGTACTCGATGACGATGGTGACGTCCACGGCCACCTGACGGTCCTGGATCTGCGCCCGGACGCCCTGGTTGGCCCGCTTGGTCCCGAGCCCGATGCGGTCGCGCACGTTCTCGAACGCCCGCTCCAGGTCGCCGCCGAGGTCGGCGACGCCGGGGATCTCCAGCGCGGCGAGCGCGGCGACCTTCTCGACGACCTCGTCGGCCACCTTGATCCGGCCCTTGACGACGGCGGTCGTGAGAGGGTCCGCCGCGGGCTGGATCCTCGCGACCGGCTCCTGCGTGCCGTACGGGGACTGGCGGGGCGTGTCCGTCTCCCCGAAGAGCCTGCCGACCGGTTCCTCCGCCGGCTCGTCCCGCTGCCGGCCGAGCTCCCCCTCGTCCCGCTGCTCGACCTGGTGGCCGGCCGGCTCCTCCACGGGATCGACGGGATCCACGGGATCGTGGTCTTCGGAGGGATGGATCGACTCCACTGCGACGACGTCGGTCATGTGCAACTCCTCGGCGGTTGAGGGCCCCCGCGGGCTCCGCGCAGCGGAATTCTGCCGGAAGATCGAATGCTTTGTCCTGCATAAAGCCCGGCCGACATGGGGAGATCCGTGCGTCATATGCTGCTTCACATGCGGCAGGTGCGGCGATCGGCAGCGTGGCCCAGCCGGCCAACAGGGGACGGCGAACGAGGAGGAGAGGGCGACCGTGAGCTCAGACCCGATCGAGCAGGGCGGCGTCGGGGTGCCCGACAACTTCCAGCGGCTCTGGACCCCCCATCGGATGGCCTACATCAAGGGCGAGAACAAGCCCAGCGGGTCGGGGGAGAACGACGGCTGCCCGTTCTGCGAGATCCCGAAGATGTCGGACGAGGACGGCCTGATCGTCGCCCGCGGCTCCGCCGTTTACGCCGTGCTCAACCTGTATCCCTACAACTCCGGGCATCTGATGGTCTGCCCGTACCGGCACGTGGCCGACTACGTGGACCTCGACGAGGCGGAGACCGCAGAGCTGGCCGAGTTCACCAAGCGGTCGACCCGGGCGCTCAGGAAGGCCAGCGGAGCCCAGGGGTTCAACGTCGGCATGAACCTCGGCAGCGTGGCGGGGGCGGGCATCGCCGCCCACCTGCACCAGCACGTGGTGCCCCGGTGGGGCGGAGACACGAACTTCATGCCCGTGGTCGGGCACACCAAGGTCCTTCCGCAGCTCCTGCGCGACACCCGGGAACTGCTCGCGGACGCCTGGCCCGTCTCCTGACGCCGTGACGCCCGGCCGGGCGGGCTCCGTAAGGGCGGGCTCCGTCAGGGCGCGGGGCTGGGCTGCGGCCGGGGCGCCGGGCCGGGGACGGGCTCGCCGACCTGGAGGGCCCGGATCCCGGCGCTGAGGACGAGCGGGACGGCCAGCGCGAGCGCCATGGAGAGCACGGCGGCCCCCGAGTCGTTGACCAGCATGCCGACCACTCCGCTGACCAGCGCGCCCAGCAGGCCCGCCTTCAGCATCGGCGCCCGCTCGAACGCCACGGGGAGCACGCCCGCGCTCGCCGCTCCCGGCCGGAACAGCGCGAAGATCAGGAACGCGAACGCGGCGATGACCACGGGCATCAGGTTGGGGCTGATGAGCGTGTGCAGCATCGCCCCGAGCTTGCGCGAGATCACCGGCAGGAACGTGCCGTCGAAGACCTGGGCGACGAACCGCCCGAGATGGGTCTGGTCGGCCGCGGGACGCAGGTAGTCGAGGAAGGCGATGGCCATGACGACGACGCCGCCCGCCAGGCAGAACGCTCCGAGCCTGACGACCGACACCCGCTTGCCCGCCACGAGGAGCGCCGCCACGGCGATGCCGGGCACGAACGCGATCACGCCGCCGAAGTCGCTGCCCACGCCCGGCCAGCCGTCCAGCAGCATCGCGAAGCAGCCCAGGCCGGCCACCAGGCCCACGCCAAGGATCTTGTGGCCCGACCGGGCGAGCCCGTCGGCGATCGCTGTCGTGACGAGCAGGACGGCGGTCGCGAGCAGCGCGAACGGGATGTTGCCGAGGCCGTAGTAGCGGGCGCCGACCACGCCCGTGTACCCCATCACGCTGTTGAGCTGGAGCGGCGTGCCCGTCAGGAGGTCGGCGAGCAGGACGGCCGCCGTGACGGCCGCGACCACCACGGGCGGCCCGAGCACGCTCCTGCGCCACGGCCCCGCGAGGGCGACCACGCTCAGCGCCGCCGCCGTCGCCAGGATGGCCCCCACCAGCACGAGCGTCGGCTGTGCCGTACGCGCCCACGGGGTCAGGTTGACGAGGTAGGTCGAGACGGGGATCGAGGCGAGCGCGACCGCCGCGATCCGGACCCCGCCCAGGCCCTCCCGGCGGCGCAGCAGCAGGAACGCGGTGATGTAGAACAGCACCTGGAGGACGGCCAGGGACGTGAAGAAGACGCCCCCCATGTTCCTGATCGTCTGCCCTGCCACATCGGCGATCTTGAGCGCGTCGATCCGCTGCGCCACGGTCCGCTCACCGGCGGCGTGGGTCTCGGCGGGCACGCCCACGACCGTCGCCGGGACGGAGCCGGCGACCTGGTTCAGCATCGTGGCGGTGAGGTCCGGGACGATCAGCATGTCGTCGCGGTGCGTCGACCGGGCGCCGAGCGTGAGGACGTTCTCTGGGTTCTTCAGGGCCGGGCCGTACAGCATGGCCGCCCGGAGGTGGGGGACCGGGCCGTGGTCGGAGAGCCCGGCGACGAGGATGGTGCTGCCGCTCAGGTGGGGGAGGACGGCGGCGAGCTTCGCGTCGGCCGCGCGGACGACGGCGCGGCGAGCCTCCGGAGTGAGTTTCTCGGTGGTGAGCGTGACCTTGCCGTCCTCGATGTACGGCGCGGCCACGTCGTCGAGGTCCACCGCGACGACCGGGCAGCGGGCCCAGTCGGTGACCTTGGCCGGGGTGTCGGCGTACACGTCGACCTTGCCCTGCCGGTCGGCCAGGGCGAGCGCCGCCCCGGGGCCGACGGCCATCGTGCACTGCCGGGCGTCGTGGACGGCCTGGCCGAGCGTGCCCGCGTACCGCCTGCTCTCGTCCGGGAGGAGGCTCAGGTCGGGCACGACGGCGCCCTCGCTCCGCGGTGCCGGGGCGGGTGGCAGGCCGCACCTGTGCCCCACGGCCGACCGGACTCCGGCCGAGACGGTGAGCCACCCGTCGTACGGGCAGGTGATGTTGCCGACGGTCCGCACGGAGAGCGAGCCGAGGGCGCTTGATCCGGCGAGGCTCCAGAGGTTAGGCGTGTCGGAGGGGGTGACGTCGCTCCACATGAGGCCCGGCACGCCGATGAGGACGATCTGTCCCCCCTGCGCCCGCGCGGCCTGTCCTTCCTGCGCCCGTACGGCCTCGCCCTCGGCGGCCCCGGCCACACGCGCCATCGCGGAGCCCGTGGGCAGGAGCAGGCCGACCAGCACGCCCATCACCAGCGCGACCAGCGCACGCCTCACCGAGACCTCCCCGAAGTCACCCCCCGCGTGATCATGCGGAAGTTCCCGCCCACGCTACCGGACCAGCCTCAACCCTGTACGTGATCATGCGCAAGTTCCCGGAAAGCCCTTTGCGCTGGCACGATACCGTCGGTGACCATGCAATCACAACGCCCCCGGCGGTAACGCTGCGCGCCACCGGGAGGAGGCACGCCCAGACCGTGAAGGAGGACCAGCCTCATCACGCCGCCGGCGCTTTTGCCAGATCACGGAGAGCGTTTGCTCAGATCAAGCGCCGTCGCGGGAACCCATACATGATCACGCGTGGGGTCATGCGCCGGGGGTGGGGAGGCTTTCGTTGTTGAGGCGGTCGAGGGCGGTGACGTAGTAGGTCCCGGGGTCCTTGGTCACGTAGGACGGGGCGGCGCTTCCGGGCACCACCGCCACCAGGTTGCGCCCGTCGGCCATGGAGCAGTCGCCCGCCTTGCCGTCGACCCGGTAGACGGCGTACGCCCGGGCGTCGGGCTGCGCCTGCCACTGGAGTGTGCCGCCGGCGTTCTTCACCCCGCGCGGGGCGGCGGGCGCCTTCGTGTCGAATCCCTTGAGGAGGGGAAGCAGCGCCGGCCTGCTGTAGTGCTGCGTGACAAGGCGGTCGAGGACGGTGAGCGGGTTCTGGCCGAGCTGGCTGGCGCTGAAGTAGACGTCGCCGCTGACCTCGGGGTACTTCTGGTTGACGATCAGGTGGGAGGGCATCTCGACCGCCCTGGTCCAGGCCGCGGTGTCCCGGCTGCCCACCCGGTAGAGGGCTTGACCGATGTAGAGGTCGACGCCCGAGCCCTTCACCGCGTTCGCCCACCACGGCACGAGCGCGTCGTAGTCGGCGGCCGCGAAGCCGCGCGGCCAGTAGAGCTGGGGGATCAGGTAGTCGACCGACCGCGCCTTGATCCACGCCTTCGCATCGGCATAGATCTGGTCATAGGCGGACATGCCCTTCGTGTTCGACCCGGCGGGGTCCTCGGCCTTGTTCCGCCAGATCCCGAAGGGGCTGATGCCGAACTTCACGTACGGCTTGGCCGCGTGCACGGCCGCCCAGACCTGCGCGACGAGCTTGTTGACGTTGTCCCGCCGCCAGTCGGCCAGCTTCGCCCCCTTGCCGTACTTCTTGAAGGCCGCCTGGTCGGCGAACCTCGTGCCCTGCCCGGGATAGGGATAGAAGTAGTCGTCGAAGTGCACGCCGTCCACGTCGTAGCGCCGCACCACGTCGGTGACGACCCGGGTCACCCAGTCGCGCACCTGCGGCAGGCCCGGGTTGTAGTAGAGCCCGCCCTCGTGCTTGACGACCCAGTCGGGGTGGATCCGGGCGGGGTGCGACGCCGGGAGCCGGGACAGGTCGGTGGTGAAGCCGGCCCGGAACGGGTTGAACCAGGCGTGGAACTCCAGGCCGCGCTTGTGCGCCTCGTCCACCAGGAAGGGCAGCGGGTCCCAGCCCGGGTCCCTGCCCGCCGTCCCGGTGAGGACCTCGGACCACGGTTCGAGCGACGACCGGTAGAGCGCGTCGGACGCGGGCCGCACCTGCACGAAGACCGCGTTGAACCGGCGCTTGACGGCGTTGTCCAGGAGCTTGACGTACTGCGCCTGCTGCTGTGTGGCGGACAGGCCGGCGCGGGAGGGCCAGTCGAGGTTGTGCACGGTGGCGATCCAGACGCCCCGGAGCTGGCGCTTGCGATACCGGGCGCTGGTCGTGCACGTGACAGCCTCGGCCGCCCGCGAGGAGGCTCCGGAACCCGCCGCACCAGACGTGCCGGAGGCGCCGGAGGACCCGGACGTCCCCGTGCGCGCCGATCTCGCCGTGGTCGTCTCGTTCCCGGTCCGCTCCGTCCTGCCCGCCTGGTCGGTCTTGCCCGTCTGCTCGGCCTGCGCCCCGGGTCCGAAGGTGTAGGCGGCGCCCGTGGTGACCGCCGCGACGACGGTCGTGGCGATCAAGGCGCGACGGACGTGTCTGTGGCCCCGTTCGGTCACGTGGCGGCCCTCCCGATTTCCCGATGCATATGGCCATCAGTCTTACATCGGCAAATGGATGGTTTCGCCCGAAAAAAGAAATCGCGTTGTGATGCGGATGTGACGGGAGGCACGTAGTGAGATTCCCCGGGTGCCGGTCCCGTGAAACTCCGGCACCCGGGAACGCCGCACCCGGGAAACGCCGAAGAAAGCGCTAGTCGGCCGTGGCGGCCATCTTTTCGGCCAGGTGGGAGGGCAGCGGTTCGTATCGCAGGAATGTGCGATGGAACGTCCCGGTGCCGTGCGACATCGAGCGCAGGTCGATGGCGTATCGGGTGATCTCCAGCTCGGGCACCTCCGCCCTCACGAGCGTGCGGCCCGTGCCGACCGGCTCGGTTCCGAGCACCCTGCCCCGGCGCGAGGAGAGGTCGGACATGACGGCCCCCACGAACTCGTCGGAGACCAGGACAGAGACCTCGTCGACGGGCTCCAGCAGCAGGGCCTGGATCTTCGCGGCGGCCTCCTTGAGCGCGAGCTGCCCCGCGATCTGGAAGGCCATGTCGGAGGAGTCCACCGAGTGGGCCTTGCCGTCGTAGAGCGTCACCCGGATGTCCACGACCGGATATCCGGCGACGACCCCGCGCTCCATCTGCGCCCGGACGCCCTTCTCCACGGAGGGAATGAACTGCCGGGGCACCACACCTCCGACGATCTTGTCGACGAACTCCATCCCGCCGCCGGACGGCAGCGGCTCCACCTCGAGGTGGCAGATGGCGTACTGCCCGTGGCCGCCGGTCTGCTTGACGTTGCGCCCGGTGCCCTGGGCCTTGCCGCCGAAGGTCTCCCGGAGCGGCACCCGCAGGTCCGTCTTCTCCACCTCTACGCCGTGCCGTTTGGCCAGGCGGTCGAGCAGGACGTCGGCGTGGGCCTCGCCCATGCACCACAGCACGAGCTGGCGGGTCTCGGCGTTGTTCTCCAGCCGGAGCGTCGGGTCCTCGGCCACCAGCCGGGCGAGCGCCTGGCTGAGCTTGTCCTCGTCGGCTTTCGACTTCGCCCTGATCGCGACGGGCAGCAGCGGATCGGGCATCGTCCACGCCGGCATGAGCAGCGGGCGCTCCTTGTCGGACAGCGTGTCGCCGGTCTCGGCCCTGGAGAGCTTGCCGATGGCGCAGATGTCGCCCGCGACGCACTTGGCGAGCGAGCGCTGGATCTTGCCCAGCGGCGAGGTCAGGCCGCCGATCCGCTCGTCCACGTCGTGGTCCTCGTGGCCCCGGTCGGCCAGGCCGTGCCCGGAGACGTGGACGACCATGTCGGGGCGGAGGGTGCCCGAGAACACCCGGACGAGGCTGATCCGGCCGACGTAGGGGTCGCTCGTGGTCTTGACGACCTCGGCGACCAGCGGCCCGTCGGGATCGGCGGCGATGTTCGCCACCGGCTTGCCGTCGATCGTGGTGATCTCGGGAAGCGGGTGTTCGAGCGGCGACGGGAAGCCCTGCGTGACGATTTCGAGGATCTCCCGCATTCCCACCCCGGGGCCGGCCGCGAGGACGGGATGGAAGCTGGCCCGCGCGACCGCCTTCTCCAGGTCGTCGATCAGGACCTTGGTGTCGATCTCCTCCCCGGAGAGGTAGCGGTCCATGAGGGACTCGTCCTCGCTCTCCTGGATGATCCCCTCGATCAGCTCGCTCCGGTACTGCTCGATCAGGCCGAGCTGCTCCGCGTCCGGCTCCCGCTCGGTACGGCTGCCGCCGCCGTAGTCGAAGAACCTTTGCGAGAGCAGGCCCAGCAGACCCGTGCCGTTCACGGGAAGATAGAGGGGCGCGACGCCTTCGCCGAAGACGTCCTGGCAGCTCGCGAGGACTTCGTCGAAGTTGGCCCGCTGGTGGTCGATCTTGGTGATGACCACGGCGCGGGGCATGCCGACCAGGCCGCACTCCTCCCAGAGCATCCGGGTCAGGCCGTCGACGCCCTCGGCCGCCGAGACGACGAACAGCGCCGCGTCGGCCGCGCGCAGCCCGGCGCGCAGGTCGCCGACGAAGTCCGCGTAACCGGGGGTGTCGAGGAGATTGATCTTGATGCCGTTGTGCACGATCGGGGCGACCGACAGGTTGACGGAGCGCTGCTGGCGCACCTCCACCTCGTCGAAGTCGCTGACCGTGGTGCCGTCCTCGACCCGGCCGGGGCGCTGGATGGTGCCCGTCGCCGCGAGCAGCGCCTCGACCAGGGTGGTCTTGCCGGCTCCGGAATGGCCGACCAGCACGACATTCCGTACCATGTCCGGCCGATCGGCCGCAGGTGCCCTGCCGGCGGCTCCCGCTGCGGCGCCGGTTGATCTTTCGGCCACATCGCCTCCCGCGTCTCTGAGCGGTCGGGATGGGCGCGTCGCGCGTGCCCCGCGCCGGCCGCTCGTGCCGTCGCTGTCCGCGCCCGTGGCCCCGCCTTCGCGGAGCCCGCGCGGGATGCGACGTGGCGTTTCACCGCACGTCTCACTGCAGGTCATCTCCGCGCGGCCTCGCAGGCGCGTGTTCTTCACCCTTTACCCATGTGGCGCATATCACAAGACATTTCGCCGGAATGTGCTTGCGAGCTCAGCGTGCCGTTCATGGCCTACGATCGGACGGCGATGTTGAAAGTCCTGCGCCCCGCCGTCACCCGTGTCATGACCCCGCTGGGGCGTGCGCTCGCCCGCCTCGGGATCTCTCCTGACGTGATCACCGTCGTGGGCACCATGGGTGTGGTCGTCTCCGCCCTCGTCTTCTACCCTCGCGGGCAGCTCTTCCTCGGCACCGTCGTGATCACTGTGTTCGTCCTCGCGGATCTGCTGGACGGCGTGCTCGCCAGGATGACGGGCAAGGGCAGCACCTGGGGCGCGTTCCTGGACTCCACGCTCGACCGTCTCGGCGACGCCGCGGTCTTCTCCGGGCTGATTCTCTACCTCGTCCTGGAGGACGAGCCGGAGATCGTCCTCGCGGGCGTCGCGCTGTTCTGTCTCGTCGCGGGAGCATTGGTGTCGTACGCCAAGGCGCGGGCCGAGGGCCTCGGGATGACCGCGAACGTGGGCATCGCCGAGCGGGGGGAGCGGCTCGTCGTCGTGCTGGTCGCGGCCGGGCTTTCCGGGCTTGGCGTGCCGTACGTCCTGGCGATCGGGCTCTGGCTGCTCGCGGCGGCGAGCGCCGTCACGGTCGTCCAGCGCATGATCCATGTCTACCGGCAGGCGGTGGTGAGATGACGCGCGCGGCCGGCACTCCGGGGAGTCCCCACCCCCGCGTGCCGCTGGTCGACCGGCTCGTTGCGGCCGCCTACTCGGCGGGCTGGCTGGTCGTACGGCACATGCCGGAACGGCTCGCCGCGTGGTTCTTCCGCGCGCTGGCCGATGTCCTGTGGCGCAGGCAGGGCAGGCTGGTGCGGCGCCTGGAGTCCAACCTGGCCCGGGTGGTGGGCGAGGACGCCGCCGGCCCGGCCGTCCGCGAGCTGAGCCGCGCCGGGATGCGCTCCTACTTCCGCTACTGGATGGAGGCGTTCCGCCTTCCCTCCATGAGCCGCGAGCGGATCCTGGACGGCACCTACGCGATCGGCGGCGAGCTGATCTTCGACAACCTCGCCTCGGGCCGTGGCGCGGTGATGGCCCTGCCCCACATGGGCAACTGGGACGTGGCCGGCGCGTGGCTCGTGCACAAGGGACATCCCTTCACGACGGTCGCGGAGCGGTTACGCCCCGAGTCGCTGTTCGAGCGCTTCGTCGCGTACCGGGAGGGCCTCGGCATGGAGGTGCTCCCGCTGACCAAGCAGGGCGGCGGCAGCGCGATGGCCTTCGGCACGCTCGCCAAGCGGCTCCGCGAGGGACGGCCGGTGTGCCTGCCCGCCGAGCGCGACCTGACCGCCTCCGGCGTGGAGGTCGACTTCTTCGGTGCCCGGACCCGCATGGTCGCGGGCCCCGCCCTGCTGGCGATCCAGACGGGCGCCGCGCTGCTGCCCGCCGTCATCTGGTTCGAGGGGGACGGCTGGGGCATCCACATCCATGAGGAGATCCCGGTCCCGGCCGAGGGGACGCGTCAGGAGAAGGTGGCCGCGATGACGCAGAGCATGGCGGCCGTGTTCGAGAAGGGCATCGCCGAGCACCCGGAGGACTGGCACATGCTCCAGCGTCTCTGGCTCGACGACCTGCTCGACGAACGGGAGCCCCGCCCCGGGGGAGCGCCGTGAAGATCGGCATCGTCTGCCCGTACACCTGGGACGTCCCGGGAGGCGTGCAGGCGCACATCCGCGACCTCGCCGAGGCGCTCATCGCCGACGGCCATGAGGTGTCGGTCATCACCCCCGCCGCCGACGACGCCCCGCTGCCGTCCTACGTGACCTCGGCGGGCCGCGCGGTGCCCGTGCCGTACAACGGGTCCGTGGCGCGGCTGGCGTTCGGCTTCCTCTCGATGAACCGCGTCCGCAAGTGGATCAGGGAGGGCGGGTTCGACGTGCTCCACGTGCACGAGCCCGCCGTGCCGTCCCTCGGCGTGCTGGCCTGCTGGGTGGCGCGCGGGCCGATGGTGGCGACCTTCCACGCCTCCTACGAGCGCTCCCGGGCCATGTCGGTCGCCGCGCCCATGCTGCAGAGCGCCCTGGAGAAGATCACCGCCAGGATCGCGGTCTCCGACGCGGCCCGCAAGACCCTCGTGGAGCATCTCGGCGGCGACGCGGTGCTGATCCCCAACGGGGTGACCGTCAGCCGGTACGCGGCGGCGACGCCGCTCCCGGGCTGGGGCCCCGACGGCGACGTCATCGGGTTCCTCGGCCGGATGGACGAGCCGCGTAAGGGCCTGCCCGTGCTGCTGGAGGCCTTCGCCCTGCTCGCGCCCGAACGGCCCGGCCTCAGGCTGCTGATCGCCGGCCCCGGAGACCCCGACGACGTGCTCGGCCGGGTGCCCAAGCAGTACCGCGACCGGGTGGGGCTGCTCGGCATGGTGAGCGAGGCGGACAAGGTCCGCGCCTACCACTCCGTGGACGTGTTCTGCGCGCCCAACCTGGGCGGCGAGAGCTTCGGCATCGTCCTGACCGAGGCCATGTCGGCCGGGGCGCCGATCCTGGCGAGCGACATCCCCGCGTTCCGCCGGGTGCTCGGCGACGGGCAGGCCGGGGCGCTGTTCGCGACCGGCGACGCCGCGGCCCTCGCCAAGGAGGCCGCGCGGCTGCTCGACGACCCCGCCCGCAGGGCCAAGCTCTCCGACGAGGCCCGGGGCGCCGTCCGGAAGTACGACTGGTCGACCGTCGCCCGGGACGTCGTGCGGGTCTACGAGACCGTGGCGCACGCCACCGCCGGGGTCGTGGAGGACACCGCGTGACGACGACGATCCTGATCCTCGTGGTGGGCGTGCTCGTCGTGCTCACCGCCGTCTACATCTCCTGGCGGGCGGGCCGGCTCGACCGCCTGCACATCCGGCTGGAGACGGCCCAGGCCGCGCTCGACGCCGCCCTGCTGCGCCGCGCCGCCGTCTGCCTGGAGCTGGCCGGGTCGCGCATCCTCGACCCCGCGACCTCGCTCGTGCTCGCCGCGGCCGCCCACGAGGCCCGTACGGCAGGCCCGGACGAGCGGGAGCACGCGGAGAGCGACCTGTCCAAGACGCTGCGCGCGGTCGTCGGCCAGGAGCGCTTCCGGGAGAAGCTGGCCGAGCACCCCGCGGGCACCGCGCTCATGGAGGAACTCGACACGGCGGTGGCCAAGGTCGTCTACTCCCGCCGGTTCTTCAACAACGCCGTCGCGGTCACCCGTACGGCCCAGCGGCGCTGGCTGGCCCGGACGCTGCGGCTGGCCGGGCACACCGACTACCCCCAGTTCTTCGAGATCGACGACGCCCCGCCGGACTCACTTGCCGCGGAATAGGGCGTTGTGACCGATTAGTGAAGGACACGTTGTGGTTCGCCGGTAAGCTCATGCCGTTTCGTGGCGTGTTTGTCGCGTGGTCCGTGCGAACCAGGTATGTCGTGCCTGCTCGCGGGGTCTCCATCGGGAGGAGCGTAGCGGTGCGGGCAGTGATCGGCTTCACGGTGATCATGGGGGTCGCCCTCACCGGGACGGCGTGCTCTTCCAGTGGCGGCGCGCCCGGCACGCCGTCGCAGGGGGCGTCCGCCTCGGCCTCCCCGTCGCCCACCGCGCCCCCCGAGCACCCGTTCACCGGCCGTCCGGTGGCCGAGCGCAGGCCGGTGCTGGCCGTGAAGATCGAGAACACCTCGGCGGGCAAGCCCCAGATGGGTCTGCGCAGCGCCGACATCGTCTACATCGAGCAGGTCGAGGGCGGGCTGACCCGGCTCATGGCCATCTTCAGCTCGAAGCTGCCCGCCCAGGTCGGGCCGGTGAGAAGCGCCCGCATCTCCGATCTGCACATCCTCCCGATGTTCGGCAAGCCGGCGCTCGCCTACTCGGGCGTCCAGACCAAGATGATTCCGTTCGTGCGCAAGGCCTCGCTGTGGGACGTGTCCGACAGCAGTGCGTTCTCCGCGTACTCCCGCGTGCCCGGTCGGGTCGCGCCGTACAACCTGTTCGGGAGCCCGAAGAAGCTGCTCGCCAAGGCGCCCAAGGCCAGCAAGGCCGAGGATATCGGCTTCGTGTTCTCTGACGAGCCGCCGGCCGGCGGCGTCCCGCAGAAGCAGGTCAGCGTGCGCTATCCGGCGGCCCGGTTCACGTTCGCCTGGTCGGCGGCGCAGAAGCGATGGCTCGTCACGCAGGACGGAGCGAAGGACATGGCGGCCGAGGGCGGCCAGCAGGGCGCTCCGACGATCGTGATCCAGTGGGTCAAGACGGACAGGTCGCAGTTCCACGACTTCCACGGCAGCTACACGCCTCTCGTCCACACGGTGGGCAAGGGCACGGGCGTCGTGCTCCGGGACGGCCAGGCGTACAAGGTCAACTGGTCGCGCGCCTCCGAGGAGAAGGGCACCACGTACACGACGGCCGACGGCAAGCCGATGCCGTTCGCCCGTGGCCAGGTGTGGGTCGTCCTCGCGTCACGGAAGCCCGTGGCGCCTTGATGGGCAAGTAGTACAAAAACAGTGATCAACCCTGACGGAGTGGAACGTCAGGGGAGGGATCGGCCAGGACCTACCATGGAGGGGAATCCATACCCGCCGTCGTGAGGTAGCACCGTGTCCAGCAGCACCCCCGAAGTCAACGAGTCCACCGCCGTCGGCACCGCCCGCGTGAAGCGTGGCATGGCCGAGATGCTCAAGGGCGGGGTCATCATGGACGTCGTCACCCCGGAGCAGGCCAAGATCGCTGAGGACGCCGGAGCGGTCGCCGTCATGGCGCTGGAGCGGGTGCCCGCCGACATCCGCGCCCAGGGCGGCGTGTCCCGCATGAGCGACCCCGACATGATCGACGGCATCATCAACGCCGTGTCGATCCCCGTGATGGCCAAGGCCCGGATCGGCCACTTCGTCGAGGCCCAGGTGCTGCAGGCGCTGGGCGTGGACTACGTCGACGAGTCCGAGGTGCTCACCCCGGCCGACTACGCCAACCACATCGACAAGTGGCAGTTCACCGTGCCCTTCGTCTGCGGCGCCACGAACCTGGGCGAGGCGCTCCGCCGCATCACCGAGGGCGCGGCGATGATCCGCTCCAAGGGCGAGGCCGGAACAGGCGACGTGTCCAACGCCACCACCCACATGCGGAAGATCCGCGGCGAGCTCAAGCGCCTGACCTCCCTGCCGGAGGACGAGCTGTACGTCGCGGCCAAGGAACTGCAGGCGCCGTACGAGCTGGTGGCCGAGGTCGCGAAGACCGGCAAGCTGCCGGTGGTGCTCTTCACGGCCGGCGGCATCGCCACCCCGGCGGACGCCGCCATGATGATGCAGCTCGGAGCCGAGGGCGTCTTCGTCGGGTCGGGCATCTTCAAGTCCGGCGACCCGGCCAAGCGCGCCGCCGCCATCGTCAAGGCCACGACGTTCTATGACGACCCGGACGTCCTGGCCAAGGTGTCGCGGGGCCTGGGCGAGGCGATGGTCGGCATCAACGTGGACGACATCCCCGCCCCACACCGCCTCGCCGAGCGCGGCTGGTAGCCAGCCAACCTCCCCCCTCCCTGGGTGGTGATCATGCACAAGCTCCCGGACGGTGTGCCTGACCGGCCCCGTCCGGAGGTGTGATCATGCACGGGGTCCGCGAAGGCCGGCTTGAGCTGGCCTGTTCCTGACTGTGATCATGCACAGCTTCCGAGGTGGGTCCCGCTAAGCGCCGCCGGTTGTGCGTGATCACGACTGCGGATGACGCAGCTCAGGCGCGTGGCACGGGAATCCGCGCATGATCACGAACACGGGAACACGGGTCGAACGCGCTGCCGGGAACCCGTGCATGATCACGCGCGGGGTGTGACTGCCGCGTCCCAGGGGGACGTGCGGGCAAATAGTTAGCTTGCCTAAGTTAGGCTGTCTAAGTATGACGACGGACGACACCGGGCCTCTGGCCGACACCCTGTCGCGCGAGCTGCGTCACCTCGTGATGCTGCTCCGCCGTACGACCGCGGGACAGCCCGTGACCTCGCAGCAGTACTCCGTGCTCGGCTCCCTCGAAGGCGCCCCCCGCCGGATGACCGAGCTCGCCGAGGAGCACGGCGTCCAGCTCCCCACCATGACCGTGCAGATCAACCGGCTCGAGGACGCCGGACTGGTGGCGCGCGGCAGCGACGCCTCCGACGCCCGGGTCCGCACCGTCGAGCTGACCGGCGAGGGCAGGTCCCGCCTGCGTGCCGTACGGCAGGCCAGGATCGCCTACCTCGCCCGGCAGCTGGAAACCCTCACCCCTGAAGAGCGGTCGGCCATCTCCGTCGCCCTCCCCGCCCTGGCCAAGCTGGGCCGGGCCTGATCTCCGGCCTGATCTCCGGCCTGATCTTCTGAAGGAGAGCCACGCATGTCATCGCAGAGCGGCGGGATGCTCCGCCAGCCCGTGTCCGTCTGGGCCACCGCCTTCGCCGCAGTGGTGGCGTTCATGGGCATCGGCCTGGTCGACCCCATCCTGCCGTCGATCGCCAAGGGCCTGAAGGCCACCCCCAGCCAGGTGTCGTTGCTGTTCACCAGCTACTTTCTCGTGACCGCCGTCGCCATGCTGATCACCGGCTGGGTGTCCAGCCGAGTCGGCGGCAGGCGGACGTTGCTCCTCGGGCTCTCGCTCGTGGTGCTGTTCGCCGCGCTCGCCGGCACGTCGGGCAGCGTCGCGCAGCTCGTCGGCTTCCGCGCGGGGTGGGGGCTCGGCAACGCGCTGTTCGTCGCCACGGCCCTCGCTGTGATCGTCGGCGCGGCCAGCGGGGGAGCGGAGAAGGCGATCATTCTCTACGAGGCCGCGCTGGGTCTCGGCATCTCGATGGGCCCCCTCCTCGGGGCGGCGCTGGGCGACTGGAGCTGGCGGGCGCCGTTCTTCGGCACCGCCACGCTGATGGCCGTTGGCTTCGTCCTCATCGTCTCCCTGTTGAAGGAGACACCCAGGCCCGCCGTGAGGACTCGGCTCAGCGACCCCATCCGCGCTCTCGCTCATGGGGGCCTTTCCACGACCGCGTTCACCGCGCTGTTCTACAACTTCGCGTTCTTCACCGTGCTCGCGTTCACGCCGTTCATCCTCGGCATGACGGCGTACGGCATCGGCGCCGTGTTCTTCGGGTGGGGCGTGTGCGTGGCGCTGTCCTCGGTCTTCGCCGCGCCGTGGTTCCAGCGCCACCTCGGCTCGGTGCGGGTGCTGTGCCTGTCGCTGGCCCTCCTCGCGGTGTTCCAGGTCGGCATCGCCCTGTCCGGGCACGCGGGCATCGTGGTCTTCACCGTGCTCTGCGGGATCCCCATCGGGCTCAACAACACGATCTTCACCGAGGCCGCCATGGAGGTCTCCGACGCGCCGCGTTCCGTCGCCTCCGCCGGGTACAACTTCGTCCGCTGGCTCGGCGGGGCGCTCGCGCCGTACATCGCGACCAAGCTCGGCGAGGAGGCCGGCCCCGCCATGCCGTACTATCTGGGTGCCGTGTGCTGCCTCGCCGGGATCGCGGTCCTGGTCACCCGTCGCCGCCACCTCGCGGCGCTGGACCACGTCGACGTGGACCACACCTTCCAGGACGCCACGCGCGCCGCGGCGGCGTAACGGCCGGTTTGGGCGGTTGCCGGACATGGCCATACGCTGAATCGGCCACCAGACGAAGGGACCGCCGTGACCTCTGCGCCGAAGATCGGCGTGCTCGCCCTCCAGGGCGACGTGCGCGAGCACATCCGCGCCCTGGAAGCCTCGGGCGCCGAGGCGATCGCCGTACGCCGCCAGGAGGAGCTCGACGCGGTCAGCGCCCTCGTCATCCCCGGCGGGGAGTCCACCACGATGTGGAAGCTCGCGGCCGCGTTCGAGCTGCTGGAGCCCCTGCGGCTGCGGATCAAGGAGGGCATGCCCGCGTACGGCTCCTGCGCCGGCATGATCATGCTGGCCGACCGCATCGAGGGCGGGATCGAGGGCCAGCAGACGCTCGGCGGGATCGACATGGTGGTCCGCCGCAACGCCTTCGGCCGCCAGGTCGACTCCTTCGAGGCCGACCTCGACTTCGCCTCCAGAGGCCCGATGCGGGCCGTGTTCATCCGCGCGCCCTGGGTCGAATCCGTTGGCCCGGACGTCGAGGTGCTGGGCAGAACCGAACCTGGGGATAGGATCGTCGCGGTCCGTCAGGGACCTCTGCTCGCGACGTCCTTCCACCCGGAGCTGACCGGCGACGCGCGGGTTCATTCGTATTTTGTCGAAATGGTGAGGGAGTTCTAGGCGATGTCCGGCCACTCCAAATGGGCGACGACGAAGCACAAGAAGGCGGCGCTCGACTCCAAGCGCGGCAAGCTGTTCGCCAAGCTCATCAAGAACATCGAGGTCGCGGCCAGGACCGGCGGCCCCGACCCGGACGGCAACCCCACGCTGTACGACGCCATCACCAAGGCCCGCAAGAGCTCCGTCCCCATCGACAACATCGAGCGGGCGCGCAAGCGCGGCGGCGGCCTTGAGGCCGGCGGCGCCGACTGGCAGACCATCATGTACGAGGGCTATGCCCCCGGCGGCGTGGCCGTGCTGATCGAGTGCCTCACCGACAACCGCAACCGCGCGGCCTCCGAGGTGCGCGTCGCCCTCACCCGCAACGGCGGCTCCCTGGCCGACCCCGGCTCGGTGTCGTACATGTTCAACCGCAAGGGCGTCGTGATCGTCCCCAAGGGCGCTCTGAGTGAGGACGACGTGCTCATGGCCGTCCTCGACGCCGGCGCCGAGGAGGTCAACGACCTCGGTGACAACTTCGAGGTCGTCTCCGAGGCCTCCGACCTCATCCCCGTCCGCAAGGCCCTGCAGGACGCCGGGATCGACTACGAGTCGGCCGAGGCGAGCTTCATGGCGACCATGAACGTCCCGCTCGACGAGGAAGGCGCCCGCAAGGTCTTCCGCCTCATCGACGCGCTCGAAGACAGCGACGACGTCCAGAACGTCTGGGCCAACTTCGACGTCAGCGACGAGGTCTTGGAGAAGCTCGACGTCTAGTCGCGTCTAGTCGGCTGGTCTCCGGTGCCGAGTTCCAGGATAGGACCCAGGTAGCGGTCCCAGGCTTCTTCTCTGAGACCTTCCACCGCCTGGCACGCCCGTCTCGCGCGCTGGTCCCCCTGAGCCTGCGGAACATGGGCCTGCTGGGCACGGGGGACCGGTGTGGTGCCGCCCACCCTCGCCTCCCGCACCACCTGGCGTTGACCTCGCCCACGCCAGGCGGTGCGCCGACGCCAGGTAGGCAGCGTCCCGTCCACGCCTGCACATGGCCGTGCGCGGTTCAGGGAGACGCAGCGGGCTGTGACAGGGCCTGTGCGTGGTCAGCGTTGCGCTGTTTTCTGCTCAGGTTCGGAATCGTGCGGCGTAGCGGCCTTTTCTGCCGAGGTGGGTGAGGGTCCAGGTGCCGTCGGGGTTGCGGTGGGTGGTGTAGCGGTCGGGGTGGGCGGCTTTGTC
>NZ_JBGCBZ010000043.1:0-19129 GCF_041262585.1 Planotetraspora sp. GP83
CCGCAACCACACAGACCTACAGCTTCCACGCCGACGTCACGATCTTCGAGAAGGGACTTGCCTCCCGTCCCCGACGCTAAACGCAACGGCGTTGGTCTCCTGACCCCCGCGTGATCATGCTCCCGACCCCCGCGTGATCATGCAGAGATTCCCGCGCAGGCCAGCCACGCTGCGCCCTGCTTGTGCGTGATCATGCACGCTTTCCCATCAAGCCTCGCGACCTGCGGCTTTACCGTACATGATCATGCAGTTACCAGCTGACTGCATGATCATGGACACGGTCACGCCAGATTGAAACGGTCGCTGGGAAGGTCTGCATGATCACCAACTACGTTGCGGCTCGCAGACGCCCGGTCCCGGGAAAGTGTGCATGATCACGGCCCTCTGGGCATCATGACGGCCCTCTGGGCGCGATCACGGCCCTCCCGCTCTGGGAGGGCCGTTGACGATCAGGCTTGAGGCGTGCTCTCGGCCTTGGGCTTGGCGTCCACGCCGGCCTCCTTGCGCTGGTCGCCCGTGATCGGGGTAGGCGCCCCCGTCAGCGGGTCGTAGCCGGACGCGGTCTTCGGGAAGGCGATGACGTCCCGGATCGACTCGCCGCCCGAGAGCAGCATGCAGACGCGGTCCCAGCCGTAGGCGATGCCCCCGTGCGGCGGCGGGCCGTACTTGAACGCCTCCAGCAGGAAGCCGAACTTGCTCTCGGCCTCCTCCTTGGAGATGCCGAGCACGTCGAAGACGCGCTGCTGCATCTCGGCCCGGTGGATACGGACCGAGCCGCCGCCGATCTCCATGCCGTTGCAGACCATGTCGTAGGCGTACGCCAGGGCCTCGCCGGGGTGGTCCTGGAAGTTGTCGGCCCACTCGGGCTTCGGCCCGGTGAAGGGGTGGTGGACGGCCGTCCAGCCGATCTCGCGGCCGACCTCGTCGAGGACGGGCTCGAACATCGGGGCGTCGACGATCCAGAGGAACGACCACTGGGACTCGTCGATCAGGCCGCAGCGGCGGCCGATCTCCAGCCGGGCCGCGCCGAGCAGTTCCCGCGAGGGGCCGAGCGCACCGGCGGCGAAGAAGATCGCGTCGCCGGGCTTGGCGCCGGTCGCCTCCGCCAGGCCGGCGGTCTCGGCCTCGGACAGGTTCTTCGCCACCGGGCCGCCGAAGCCGTCCTCCTGGACCAGCACGTACGCCAGCCCGCGGGCGCCCCGGGCCTTGGCCCAGTCCTGCCAGCCGTCGAGCTCCTTGCGGGTCTGCGACGCGCCGCCCGGCATGACGACGGCCCCGACGTACGGCGCCTGGAACACGCGGAAGGTGGTGTTCGCGAAGTACTTCGTCAGGTCGACCAGCTCGACGCCGAACCGCAGGTCGGGCTTGTCCGAGCCGTAACGGGCCATCGCCTCGGCGTAGGTGATCCGGGGCAGCGGCGACGGCAGCTCGTAGCCGATCGTGTCCTTCCAGATGCGCCCGATCAGGGCCTCGCCCAGCTCGATGACGTCGTCCTGGTCGACGAACGACATCTCGACGTCGATCTGGGTGAACTCGGGCTGCCGGTCGGCGCGCAGGTCCTCGTCGCGGAAGCAGCGGGCGAGCTGGTAGTAGCGCTCCAGGCCGGAGACCATGAGGAGTTGCTTGAAGAGCTGCGGCGACTGCGGCAGGGCGTACCAGTTGCCCGGCTGGAGGCGCACCGGGACCAGGAAGTCACGGGCGCCCTCGGGCGTGGACCGGGTGAGGTTCGGCGTCTCGACGTAGACGAAGCCGCGCTCCCGCATGACCTCGTGGGCCAGGTAGGTGGCCTGCGAGCGGGTCCGCAGCGCCTCGGCGATCTGCTGCCGCCGGATGTCGAGGTAGCGGTACTTCAGCCGCGCCTCCTCCGACACGCCCGTGCTGCCCTCGATCGGGAACGGCAGCGGCGCCGACTCGCTCAGCACCTCCACCTCGGAGGCGACGACCTCGATCTCGCCGGTCGGCAGGTCGGGGTTCTCGTTGCCCTCGGGCCGGACGCGGACCTCGCCCGTCACCTTGACGCAATACTCCGAGCGCAGGTCGTGGGCGTGGTCCTCCTCGCGGAAGACGACCTGGGCCGAGCCGGAGGCGTCGCGCAGGTCGATGAAGACCACGCCACCGTGGTCGCGCCGGCGCGCCACCCAGCCCGCCAGCGTCACACGCTGTCCTGCATGCTCCTTACGAAGCGTCCCTGCTTCGTGAGTGCGGATCACGAGAGTTTCCCCTTCAAGACTTCGACGACCTCGGCGAGCGACACCGCGGTCTGGTCGGCTGTGGTCAGGTCCTTCACTTGTACGGCTCCCGCCTCGAGATCTCGCTCGCCGAGGATCAGGGCGTAGCGGGCGCCACTGCGGTCGGCGGCCTTCATGGCGCCCTTGACGCCCCGGCCGCCGAAGGCCATGTCGACCGCGAGGCCGGCCCGGCGCAGCTCACTGACCAGCGGGAAGATCCGCCGCCTGGCCTCCTCGCCCAGCGGGATGGCGAACACCTCGACGTGCCCGGCCCGCTCGGTGATCAGCCCCTCGGCCTCCATCGCGAGGACCGTCCGGTCGACCCCGAGCGCCCATCCGACGCTGGGCAGCGGCGGGCCGCCGATCATCTCGCTGAGGCCGTCGTAGCGGCCTCCCCCACCGACAGCGGACTGGGCGCCGAGGCCGTCGTGGACGAACTCGAAGGTCGTCCGCGTGTAGTAGTCGAGGCCCCGGACGAGCCTCGGGTCGTCGGTGTAGGCCACCCCGGCCGCGCCGAGCAGGCCGCGCACCTCCTCGTGGTAGGCCTTGCAGGCCCCGCAGAGGTGGTCGGTCACAAGGGGCGCGCCGACGAGCTGAGCCTGCACCTCGGGGCGCTTGTCGTCGAGGACCCGCAGCGGGTTGATCTCGATGCGCTGCCGGGTCACCTCGTCGAGGTCGAGCCCGCGCAGGAAGTCCTGCAACGCGGCCCGGTAGGCGGGGCGGCACTCCTTGCACCCGAGCGAGTTCAGCAGCAGCCGCACGTTCTTCAGGCCCAGCGAGGCGTAGCCGTCGGCGGCCAGCACGATCAGCTCGGCGTCGAGCGCCGGGTCCTCGGCTCCGAGGGCCTCCGCGCCCACCTGCGAGAAGTGGCGGTAGCGGCCGGCCTGGGCCCGCTCGTAGCGGAAGTAGCTCCCGGAGTACCAGAGCTTGATCGGGAGAGCCCCGCCGTACAGGCCGTGCTCGATGACGGCGCGCACCACGCTGGCCGTGCCCTCGGGGCGCAGCGTGAGCGACTGGCCTCCCCGGCTCTGGAACGTGTACATCTCCTTGGTCACGATGTCGGTCGACTCGCCGACGCCGCGCGAGAACAGGGCGGTGTCCTCGAAGGCAGGCGTCTCGATGTAGCCGTAGCCCGCGCGGCGAGCGGGCGCGGACAGCGCGTCGCGCACGAGGAGTGCCCACTCCGATCGCGGCGGCAACCAGTCGAAGGTGCCCTTGGGCGCCTGAAAGCTCATTACAGTCCCCTGCTAGGGCCCTCGTGCGGCGCCACTTCCCTCAGGTAGGGGTTGGTGGCCCGCTCGTGGCCGATGGTCGTCTGTGGTCCGTGGCCGGGCAGGACCGTCGTCTCGTCCGGCAGCCTCAGCGTCTTCGCGAGGCTGTGCAGCATCGTGGCGTAGTCTCCGCCCGGAAAATCGGTGCGGCCGATGGAGCCGGCGAACAGCAGGTCGCCCGCGAACAGGACCTGCGAGTCCTCGTAGGGCGTCCTGAACGTCACCGACCCCCTGGTATGGCCGGGAGTGTGATCGACCGTGATGTCGAGACCGGCGAGCTTCAGCGTGGCGCCGTCGGTCAGCTCCCGCACGTCGTCGGGTTCGCTGAACTCCAGGCCGCCGAACAGCATCTGCCGGGTCTGCAGCGAGAGCCCCTTGCCGGGATCCGACAGCAGCTCGCGGTCGTCGGGGTGGATCCACGCCGGAACGTCGCGGGCGCCGCACACCGGCACGACCGACCACATGTGGTCGATGTGGCCATGGGTCAGCAGCACCGCGACGGGCTTGAGCCGATGCTCGCGCAGCAGGTCGTCGATGCCCTCGACGGCGTCCTGACCAGGGTCGACGACCACACACTCCTCGCCTGCGGCGGGAGCGACGACATAGCAGTTGGTCTGGAACGACCCTGCGGGAAACCCGGCGACGAGCACGGAAGCGGCCTCTGCGTCTCTGCGGATGTATCAAGGATTACGCGAGCGAATGTAACCGAAGGGTACCGGTGCGGGTCGGCGGGCTGCGAACCAATACCCGTGTGCCGATACGATTCGCCCACCTCAATAGTCATTCTTGGAGCAGTCGAGCCGGATGCTATAGAGCGAGCTGTCGTTTCGGAGCACTTCTCCGGCGCGGCCGCCCGCCTCTGCCTGCCGGCATCCGGCCGCGACCATGGGAAAGACCATCGGAAACAGGACAGTCGGGAGGGCGAAGTGGTCACCGGCAAAGACCGTCAGAAGCAGCTGGCCCGGGAGCATCACCAGCGGCAGATTCAGGCGCGCGCCGAGCGCCAGCAGAAGGCCCGGCGCGCCGCGATCATCGGGACCAGCGCGGCGGTCGTGGTCGTGATCGGCGGCATCGTGGCCGCGACGGCCGTCCTGGGCGGCAAGGACGGCAACGCCACCACGTCCGCTGCGCCGTCCGCGAGTGCCGCGGCCAGCGCGGCGGCGGCCGAGCAGCCCAAGCCGTACGACCCGGCGACCGGGCTGTGCGGCTATATCGCCGACAAGGGCAGCGGCCAGGTCAAGGACGTCGGCCTGCCGCCCGCGAAGGTCAGCACCGATCCCGCCACGATGACCATCAAGACGAACCTCGGGGACATCGTCGCCACGCTGGACTCCGCCAAGGCGCCGTGCACGGTCAACTCGTTCCGGTATCTGGCGGCGAAGAACTACTTCGACGGCAGCAAGTGTCACCGGATGGGGCCGGCGACCTTCCCGATCCTGCAGTGCGGCGACCCGCTGGCGAAGGCCGACGGCAAGAACCCGACCGACGGCCAGGGCGGCCCCGGCTACCGCTTCGTCAACGAGAACCTCGCGGGCGCGAAGTACACCCGGGGCGTGCTGGCCATGGCCAACAGCGGCGCGGACACCAACGGCAGCCAGTTCTTCATCGTGTTCGGGGACACCGGGCTGAGCCCCGACTACACACCTTTCGGTACGGTGACCAAAGGGCTGGAAATCCTGGACAAGGTCGCCAAGCAGGGCGTCCTTCCCGGCGGAACAGGGGACGGCACGGGTGCGCCCAAGCAGCCCGTGGAAATCAAACACGTGACAATCACCGGCAAGAGCTGACGTAATACAACCAAGGGCATATCGGGCCCTGGAGGCTGATTCAAGTGCGGGAGGACACGGTGACCACCGACCCGTGGGGCCGGGTAGACGATGACGGCACCGTCTACGTGCGTACGGCTGAGGGAGAACGGGCCGTCGGGTCCTGGCAGGCCGGTGAGCCGGAGGAGGCGCTGGCCTACTTCCGCCGCAAGTTCGACGAGCTGGCCGGGCAGGTCCAGCTCCTCGAACAGCGGGTGAGGGGCACCGACCTGGCCCCCGCGCAGGCCGAGGCGAGCATCACGAAGCTGCGGGAGGCGGTCGCCGAGGCCCACGCCATCGGGGACCTGGGCTCCCTCCTGGACCGCCTCGCCGCGTTGACCGAGCTCGTCGGCAAGCGCCGCGAGGAGGTCAGGGCGGCCCGCGACCAGGCCCGCGTGCTGGCGCGCGAGACCAAGGAGCGGATCGTCGCCGAGGCCGAGCGGATCGCCGAGGACGCCACCCACTGGAAGTCGGGCGGCGAGCGGCTCCGTCAGCTCGTGGACGAGTGGAAGGCGGCCGAGCGTATCGACCGCGCCACCGAGGCCACGCTCTGGAAGCGCCTTTCGACCGCCCGTACGGCTTTCGCCAAGCGGCGCAAGGCGTACTTCTCGTCGCTGGACGAGCAGCGTGACGCGGTGCGCGGCACCAAGGAGCGGATCGTGAGCGAGGCCGAGGCGCTGTCGTCCTCGACCGACTGGAACGCCACGGCCGCCTCCTACCGGGAGCTCATGCGCCAGTGGAAAACGGCCGGGCGGGCCTCCCGGGAGGCCGAGGACGAGCTGTGGACCCGCTTCAAGGCCGCGCAGGACCAGTTCTTCCAGACCCGGTCGGCCGTCTTCGCCGAGCGGGACGCGTCCTTCGCCGCCAACGCGGAGGCCAAGGAGGCGCTGCTCGCCGAGGCGGAGCGGCTCCTGCCCGTGACCGACGCCCGGACGGCCCGCGCCGCGCTGCGGGGCATCCTGGAGCGCTGGGAGGCCGCCGGTCCCGTGCCCCGCGAGATGCGGGACAAGCTGGAGGGCGGCCTGCGGAAGGTCGACGAGGCCGTCCGCAAGGCCGAGGAGAACGAGTGGAAGCGGTCGAACCCGGAGGCCCGGGCCCGCGCTCAGGACACGGTCAACCAGCTCCGCAGGTCCATCGAGCAGCTTGAGACGCGCCTTTCCAAGGCCCAGGCCGCCGGGAAGGACAAGGACGTCAAGGAGGCCGAGGAGGCGCTGGCCGCCCGCCGCTCCTGGCTTGAGGAGGCCGAGCGCACCCTCGCCGAATTCTCCTGACCCCTCCCCCCCCGGCGTGATCATGATCACGCCGGGGGTTGAGGGGGGTTAGTTCGTCACGCGGTAGACGTCATAGACGCCCTGGACCGTCCGTACGGCCTTGAGGACGTGGCCGAGGTGCTTCGGGTCGCCCATCTCGAAGGTGAACTTGCTGACGGCCACCCGGTCCCGGGTGGTCGCCACCGACGCGGACAGGATGTTCACGTGGTGGTCGGACAGCGTCCGCGTCACGTCCGACAGCAGGCGGGGCCGGTCCAGCGCCTCGACCTGGATCGCGACAAGGAAGACCGAGTCGTCCCCCGGAGACCACGCCACCTGGACGAGACGATCCGGCTGCGCGTTCAACTGCTCAACATTGGGACAGTTCGTGCGATGTACGGAAACTCCATGCCCTCGGGTGACAAATCCGACGATCTCGTCTCCTGGGACGGGGGTGCAGCAGCGCGAGAGCCGTACCCAGACGTCGGGGTCGCCGGCCACGATGACGCCCGCGTTGGAGTTGGCCCTGGGACGTCCCTTGAGCCGCGTGGGGACCGCCGCCTCGGCGATGTCCTCCTCGGCCCCCTCGACGCCGCCCAGGGCCTGTACGAGCTTCTGGACGACCGACTGGGCGGCCACGTGGCCCTCGCCCACCGCGGCGTACAGAGCGGACACGTCCGGGTAGCGCAGATCCCGCGCGAGCGCGAGAAGGGCCTCCCCCGACATCAGGCGCTGGAGCGGCAGGCCCTGCTTGCGCATCGCCCGGCCGATGGCCTCCTTGCCGGCCTCGATCGCGGTCTCGCGGCGCTCCTTGGAGAACCACTGGCGGATCTTGTTCCGCGCTCGGCCGCTCTTGACGAACTTGAGCCAGTCACGGGACGGCCCGGCGTCCGGCGACTTCGAGGTGAAGATCTCCACCGTGTCGCCGTTGCCGAGGCGTGACTCGAGCGGGACCAGCCTGCCGTTCACCCGGGCGCCGATACATCGGTGGCCGACCTCGGTGTGCACGGCGTAGGCGAAGTCCACGGGCGTCGCGCCCTCCGGCAGCGCGATCACCTGCCCGCGGGGCGTGAAGACGAACACCTCGGAGACGGACAGGTCGAAGCGGAGCGACTCCAGGAACTCCCCCGGGTCGGACGTCTCCTTCTGCCAGTCGAGCAGCTGCCGCAGCCAGGCCATGTCGTTGACCTGCTTGACCTTGGCGGAGCCCGAGGTGGTCGTCTCCTCCTTGTACTTCCAGTGGGCGGCCACGCCGTACTCCGCCCGGTTGTGCATGGCGCGCGTGCGGATCTGCAGCTCGATCGTCTTGCCCTCGGGACCCATCACCGTCGTGTGCAGCGACTGGTACATGTTGAACTTGGGCATCGCGATGTAGTCCTTGAACCGCCCCGGCACCGGCCTCCACTGGGCGTGGATCGTTCCGAGCGCGGCGTAGCAGTCGCGGACCGTGTCGACGAGCACGCGGATGCCGACGAGGTCGTAGATGTCGTCGAAGGCCACGTCCTTGGCGATCATCTTCTGGTAGATCGAGTAGTAGTGCTTCGGCCGCCCCCGCACGGTCGCCTTGATCTTGGCCTCGCGGAGCTCGCCTGAGACCTTCTCTATGACGTCCTGGAGGAACAGGTCGCGCCGCGGAGCGCGCTCGGACACCATCCGCGCGATCTCGTCGTACCGCTTCGGGTAGAGCATGGCGAACGCGAGGTCCTCCAGCTCCCACTTGATGGTGTTCATGCCGAGCCGGTGGGCCAGCGGCGCGAAGATCTCCAGCGTCTCGCGGGACTTCTGCTGCCGCTTGTGCTCGGGCATGTACCGCATCGTCCGCATGTTGTGCAGCCGGTCGGCCAGCTTGATGACCAGGACGCGGATGTCCCGGGACATCGCGACGACCATCTTCCTGACGGTCTCCGCCTGCGCGGCGTCGCCGAACTTGACCTTGTCCAGCTTGGTCACGCCGTCGACCAGCAGGGCGATGTTGTCGCCGAAGTCGGCTCGTAACTCGTCAAGGCTGTAGGCGGTGTCCTCGACCGTGTCGTGCAGCAGGGCGGCGCACAGCGTCTCGTCGTCGGTGCCCAGCTCGGCCAGGATCGTCGCGACGGCGAGGGGATGCGTGATGTACGGGTCGCCGCTCTTGCGCTTCTGGTCGCGGTGGTGGAAGGCCGCCACGTCGTAGGAACGCTCGATGAGGCGCAGATCGGCCTTGGGATGCGTCGCCCGGACCGTCTTGAAAAGCGGCTCCAGAACCGGATTCATAGCCCCCCACTGCCCCCCGAACCGGGCCAGCCTCCGTCGTGAGGCCGGCGCCGGTCTTTCGTCCGCACCTCCCGGTGAGTCGGGCGCCGCGTCAACGGGCACGTCGACCGGCTCGGGGGCCTCGCGCGGGTCGGTTCCGCGCCCAGCCCTCGCGCTGTCGGGCACGACCACATCACGGGGCACACAGACTCCTTACGTCGAGTCCAGATTCCTCAGTGTATCCGCGCCGCCCCAGCACTCTCCGCCGAGTCGCCTCGTCACACGCCCGGCCGGCACAGGGGACGGCACGGGCACAGCACAAACCCGGACCCCGCCGCGTTTACACGCTTACCAGGGCACGAACGTCCAAACCAGGCAGTCGGTCACGGCCGGAGAGGAAGGAAAGCTCCATCAGGACGGACACGGCGGTGATTTCGGCGCCGGCCCTCCTGACCAGCTCCACCGTCGCGTGGGCCGTGCCGCCCGTGGCGAGCACGTCGTCCACGATCAGAACCCGGTCACCCGGGGCGAAGGCATCGGCGTGCACCTCGATGGTCGCGGAGCCGTACTCCAGATCATAGGACGCCTCCAGCGTCTCCGCAGGCAGTTTGCCCTTCTTGCGCACCGGGACGAATCCCGCACCACTGCGGTAGGCCACCGGGGCCGCGAGGATGAAGCCGCGCGCCTCGATGCCGACGACCTTGTCGAACACCAGGCCGTCCGCGAGCTCGTCCACGACCTGCGTGAAGGCCGCGTGATCGGCCAGGAGCGGGGTGATGTCCTTGAACAGGATCCCAGGCTTCGGATAGTCGGGTATGTCCCTGATCAGTGCGGTCCAGTCAGTCACGAGGCCAACCTTAGAGCACCCGCGCGGGGAGCCCCCGGCCCGGCGACAGGCGGAAGCAGGACGCCCCCGCGACCGTCTCCGGTCGCGGGGGCGCTCCAGTCGCGCGAGGCCTTGGGAGGCGCCGCCTATCGCTTCTTGCGCTTGCCGTCGCCCGTGACCGCGCCGTTCTGCGACACGGTCGGCGACGTGTTCTGTGACACGCTCTGGGACGTGCTCTTGGAGGCCGCCGGGACGGTCTCCTTCACGGTACGGCTCCCGCCCGCGGCGGCGGCCGTCTTGGCGGCGGACGTCTGCTTCAGAGCCACCCGCTTGGCGAGCGCCTGCCACTGCGGCTCCCGCTCCTTGAGCGTCACCAGAATCGGCGTCGCGACGCACAGCGAGGAGTAGGTGCCGACGATCATTCCGACGAACAGCGCCAGCGACAGGTCCTTCAGCGTGCCGGCGCCGAGCAGCGTCGTGCCGATGAACAGGATCGCCGCGACGGGCAGGATCGCGACGAGCGAGGTGTTCAGCGACCGGATCAGCGTGTGGCTGAGCGCGTTGTTCGCCGCCTGCGTGTAGGTCATCTTGGCGCTCGTGCCGAGCTTGCCGGTCACTTCCTTGATCATGTCGAAGACGACGACCGCGTCGTACAGCGAGTAACCGAGGATCGTGAGGAAGCCCAGCATGGTCGCCGGGGTGACCTCGAAGCCCGACCAGGCGTAGATGCCCGCGGTGATCACCAGGTCGTGCACGAGGGCGACGATCGCGGCGAGCGCCATCCGCCACTCGAAGGCCACGGACAGGTACAGCATGATCGCGATCATGAAGACCGCGAGGCCGATCCACGCCTTCTGCGAGACCTCACCGCCCCAGGTGGCGCCGATGACCTGCGAGCTGACCTGCTTCTCCGGAACGCCGAACTGCTTGGCGACCGCCTGCTGGACCTTGGTCACCTCGTCGCCCTCGAGGCTCTCGGTGGTGACCCGCCAGTTCGGCCCGGCCTCCTGCACGATGGGAATCTGGTGCACGCCAGCGTCCTGAACGGTCTCCCGGACCTGCTCCAGGCTCGAACCGGGCGTCCGGGCGAAGTCGAAGACCGACCCGCCTTTGAACTCCACGCCGAGGTTGAGGCCGTTGACCAGGAGCCCGATGATCGAGATGGCCAGCAGGAAGGCCGACAGGCCGTACCAGATCTTGCGCTTGCCGACGAAGTCGATGTTGATGTCGCCTCGGTAGAGGCGGCTGATAACACCCGGCATCACGCCTCCTGCAGGGTCTGCTCGGCGGGGCTCGTACGGCCCATGCGCTCCGCGTCGAGTCCGGACAGCTTGTGGCCCTTGGAGAAGAACTTCATCCGGGCCGCCAGCGACATGAACGGCTTGGTGAACAGGAACACCACGACGATGTCGATCAGCGTGGTGAGACCCATCGCGAAGGCAAATCCGGCCACGCCGCCGACCGCGAGGAAGAAGAGCACCACCGCGGCGATGAACATGACCGCGTCGGCGACCAGGATCGTGCGCCGGGCCCGCCGCCAGGCGACCTCCACGGCCGCGCGCAGCGTGCGCCGACCTTCCTTGATCTCGTCACGGATGCGTTCGAAGTAGACGATGAACGAGTCCGCCGTGATGCCGATCGAGACCACGAGGCCGATGATGTGCGGCAGCGAGAGCCGGAACCCGGCGTTGTGGCTCAGGATCGCCACGATGAGGTAGGTGAAGACCGTCGCCACGCCGAGGCTGGCCACGCCGATGATGCCAAGGCCGCGGTAGTAGAGCAGCAGGTAGAACACGACCACCAGCAGGCCCAGTGCGCCGGAGATCAGGCCGCCGCGGAGCTGGTCCTGGCCGAGCGTCGACGAGACCGACACGACCGAGCCCACCTTGAACTTCAGCGGCAGCGCGCCGTACTTCAGCTGGTCCGCCAGCTCGGTGGCACTCTTCTGGTTGAAGCTGCCGGAGATCCGGGCGCTTCCGCCGGGAATGGCCTCCTCGATGGTCGGCGCCACGATGACGACGCCGTCGAGGACGTTGGCGAGCTGGTTGCGCGGCGGCGAGAGGCTGGTGATCCGCCGGGTGACGTCGGCGAACTGCGAGGCGCCCTTGGACTTGAAGCTGATCTGGACGATCCACTCGCCGGTCGTGGGGTCGGTCCCCGCCTGGGCTCCGCTGATCTCGGTGCCCTGCACGGCGGCCTTGTCCAGGATGTACCGGGCGGAGCCGTCGTCGCTGCAGGCCACGAGCTGCTTGTTCGGGTCGTCCTGCGCCCCCCGGCCGCGGTCCTTCGCGGAGCAGTCGATCTCGCGGAACTTCGTCAGCAGCGCCGGGTCGATGCCGCTGGTGTCCTGACCGGCCAGTGGGTCATCGTTCGCCTGCGAGGTCGGCGGGGCCGTCGGCGACGCGGAGGCCGACGGTGTGGCGGAAGGTGAGGCCTTGGCCCCCGCCTTGTGGCCCTTCTTGCCGCCGTTCGCACCGCTCGCACCGTTCGCGCCGTCAGCCTTGCCGGTCGGCGTCGGCGAGGGAGCGGTCAGCGCGGAGGACAGCGCCCGGCCCGCGGGCGTGCTGCTGGCGCTGGGCGCCGCGCTCGCCGTCGTGCCGGGAGTCGCGCCGGCCGCGCCGCTGGGCGTCGCGCTGGGTGCGCCGGATCCGCTGGGCGTCGGCGCCGCCGTCGGCATCTGCACGGGCTGGGCCTTGGCCGCGGCCACCGCGAGCACCTGGCGCATGCGCAGCTCAGCGGTGGTGCCGACGAGCTTGAGAACTTCCGCCTGGCCCGCTCCAGGGACCGAGATCACGATGTTGTCACCGGCCTTGGCGACCGGGGCATCGGAGATGCCGGCCCCGTCCACACGCTGGCGGATGATGGTGACGGCCCGGTCCAGGCTCTCCTGTGAGGGAGCCTTGTTGTCGAGCGTGACCGGCTGGAGCGTCACCGTGGTGCCACCCGCGAGGTCGAGTGCGAACTTGGGGACGAACGCCTTCTGCAGGGCGACCGTCGCGCCCATGGCGAGGATGATCGCCAGGAGCAGCAGGAGCGTACGTCCCGGCTTGCTCTGGCTACTGGTCGGTGGGGCCACTGGTGGTCAGTTCTTTCGTCAAAGGGTCTGCGATCAGCCTACTCAGGACTGCTTGGTACTCGAATCGTCACCGTCCGTGGTGTCGGGACCGTCGGCCACCGGGTTGTCGTCGGCCAGCTCCTCCGTGGCGTCCTCGGTGGGAGTCACCACGCGGCCGATCGCGCCCTTCAACCACTTGGTCTGCACACCGGGCGCGATCTCCAGGAGGACGTCGTCGTCCTCGAAACCGACCACGGTCGCGAAGAGGCCCGTGGTCGTCACGACCCGGGCACCAGGAGCGAGGGAGCTCTGCATCTGGAGCGCTTCCTGCTGCCGCTTGCGCTGCGGGCGGATCAGGAGGAAGTAGAACACCACTACCAGCAAGATCAGTGGCAGGAACGTCCCAAGCGGGTTGTTACCCACGGGGGCCACCCTTCCGTTACGTGATGAACCGGCCTGACGCCGGAGGTCTTGTGCGCTGTGCTGCGCGCCCGCCGCGGCGCTGAGCGGGTCAGCGTAAGCGGCCAGTCAAGCCACGCAGTGTATGCGAGCCGTTCGAAGCCCGGCAACGAACCCACGATCTGGCACGCGGGAAAGTTTCCTATTTCGCAGTATTGAAACGGTTCTGTGACCTGGCTAAACCCTACGACATCCCGGCAAGGCATCCGGGACGGCCGGAAGCACGACACGGCCGGGTCAGCTCAAGGACTCGCCATGCGAGCTTTGCTCCCCGCCGCCCGGCCAGATAGCCCCCGATAGGCCTCGATAAGCCCGATGGGCCGGCGTGTCTCGATGGCGCATCAGGTCGTGACGCCTCACCGGCCCGTACGGCGAGCGCGTCAGGCTCCGCGAGGCGCGCCCAGGTCTACGTATCCCCGCGAATGCCAAAACCTCCGGAATCCGTTTGAGGGAGATTCCGGAGGTCGATGGACAGATTGGCTAGGCCGGTATCAGGTTGTAGGCGGGACTCGCGGCCTCGTACTGGCACTCGCGGCTGATCGTGACCGGAGTGCGGTAGTACCCCGTGCGGTGGAGCTGCCAGACGCTGCCCCAGGGGCTGGTCTTGCACCAGTAACTCAATCGGGCCTTGGCACCGGACCCCGTGCACTTCGCCCAGACGGCCGTGTGCCCGACGCCCACCGTGCAAGAGGAGTGCAAGAGGCGGCCTCGGCCGGGCCCGCCACCACCACGAGGCTTCCAATCATCGCGCTTCCCGCGACGAGCAGACTCATGTTGCGACGAATATTCACGCCGCGTCCTTTCTGTCGTATGGTCCACGCTTTACTCACCTGTCGGCGAGAAAACAGCGCCAACGGCCCGAATGAACCGGTGTGGGACACAGAATCAAACGCGGACTCGTCAAGGATCAATACGGGAAGGTGTCCGGGACAGTCCCGGACCGCCACTCCGCAGGTGATGCTCCCCAACGGAAATCAGTACCACCAGCGGCCCGGGGCTTCCAGTGGTTCGAGGGCTTCCGCCAACGGCCCAGGGCGTACAGGTCACGCGCGCCTGCGGGCTTGGCGCCACGGCTCAGCACTGACGACGCTCGCGGAGCGCTTTGTCGCACGCGAAAATGGTGGAAATGTCACGTCCTCCGGAGCATCGGCACTCCGTACGGATTGCCTCTGGCGAAAGCACCCGCCCGTGACCCGGACCGTTTCTTCTGAGGCCCGACATACGCGATGGAATCCTTCTGCCAGGTGCCGCTTGGGATGGTTCCGTACGGCACAGCTGCATGAAACCTTTCCGGAATGCGGCCATTTCGCGAGCGGCTGCCCGGGAGCGAAACACGTGGGCCGGGGAGCGAAACACGGCGTGGCCCGGGACGTCGGCAGAGCCGCATACCCGCGCCGGGGCGCGGCCGACGACTTCCGATATGTCGCCTGGCTTTTCGGCTGCGCGCGGAGAGAGGCGGCGGGATTCTCAATCCTCGTCGAAAAGGGTGGGGATGAGCGAAGCGCCGAAGGCGTCAGGAGGCGGAGTCAGGCCGAGGTGCGCCCAGGCGGACGCCGTCGCCACCCGGCCGCGCGGCGTCCGGGCGAGCAGCCCCTGCCGGACGAGGAAGGGTTCCGCGACGACCTCCACGGTCTCGGGCTCCTCCCCCACCGCCACGGCCAGCGTGGACAGGCCCACCGGTCCGCCGCCGAACTTCCGCAGCAGCACGCCGAGCACCGCCCGGTCGAGCCGGTCGAGCCCTTCGGCGTCGACCTCGTAGAGGTTGAGCGCGGCTGAGGCGATCTCCCTCGTGATCACACCTTCCGCCCGGACCTCGGAGAAGTCGCGGACCCGCCGGAGCAGCCGGTTCGCGATCCGGGGCGTGCCCCGCGATCGGCGGGCGATCTCTTGGGCGCCCTCCGTGGGAAGGTCCACCGACAGCAGCCTGGCGGAGCGGTAGAGCACCTGCTCCAGCTCGGCTACGTCGTAGAAGTCCATGTGCGCGGTGAAGCCGAACCGGTCGCGCAGGGGCGCCGGGAGCAGGCCGGCCCGGGTCGTGGCCCCGACCAGGGTGAACGGCGCGATGTCGAGCGGGATCGAGGTGGCTCCCGGGCCCTTGCCGACGATGATGTCGACGCGGAAGTCCTCCATCGCCAGATAGAGCATCTCCTCGGCAGGCCGGGCCATCCGGTGGATCTCGTCGATGAACAGGACCTCGCCCTCCGACAGTGTCGAGAGGATCGCGGCCAGATCACCCGCGCGTTCCAGAGCGGGGCCCGAGGTCACCCGGAGAGGCGCTCCCAGCTCGGCAGCGATGATCATGGCGAGCGTGGTCTTTCCCAGCCCAGGGCCACCGCTCATCAGCACATGGTCGGGCGGCCGGTTCCTGCGCAGGGCGCTCTCCAGCACGAGGGAGAGCTGCTCCCGGACCCGCCCCTGGCCGATGAACTCGTCCAGGCGCTTGGGCCGAAGGGCCGCCTCGATCGCCCCTTCGTCGCCCTCCGGCTCTGGCGACACCAACTCCCGTTCAAAGCTCACAGGCGCTCCCCGCGACCCAAGCCGGCTCCCGTCTCCACCGGCCGGAACCGGCCGTCTGCTCGCGGCCGACCTGGGCCCTGGGCGTGCCGGGTCATCGCACGCTCAGCGCGCGCAGGGCCGACTTGAGCAACACTGCCACCTGGGGCGCCCGTCCCGCGGCCACCTCCGCGTCGGCTTCGGGCGTGAGGGCCGCCACCGCCTCGTCGGCGTCGCGAGCGGAGTAGCCGAGGCCGACCAGGCCCGAATGCACCTGATCGCGCCACACCGGGGCCTTCGCCGTACCGTTGAGGGCCGCGTTGACCGCCTGATCAGGGGTGCCCAGCTTGTCCTTGAGCTCCAGCACGATGCGCTGAGCGCCCTTCTGCCCGATGCCGGGGACCATGGTCAGCGCCTTGAGATCGGCGCTCGCCACCGCCACGCGGAGCGCGTTGGGCGTGTGCACGGCCAGCATCGCGAGGGCGATGCGCGGCCCCACGCCGCTGGCCGTCTGCAGCAGTTCGAAGACGGTCCGCTCGTCGTCGGAGGCGAAGCCGTACAGCGTGAGCGACTCCTCACGCACGACGAGCGAGGTCGCGAGGCGGCCGGGCTCGCCCACGCGGAGGGTGGCGAGCGTGCCCGGCGTGCAATGAACGAGCACGCCCACTCCGCCCACCTCGATGACGGCGGCGTCCGGCGCTATGGCCGTCACCTGCCCCGCCACGGATGCGATCACTCCGCGCTCCCTTCCCCCACCACAGCCCGCACAGCCAGTCCGGCGACGGCCTGCACAACCAGTCCCGCTACGGTCCGCACAATCAATCTCATCGCGGCCGCCCTACGCCCCAGCCGGCGTGCCGACCTCAGTCCTACCAGAGCGCCCCGACGATCCGCCGCCCTGTCCGGCGATCCGGCGACGACCCGCCAGACGCGAAGGCCCGGCATACACGGAGGCCTGGCAGACGCGGAGGCCTAGCAGACGCGGTGATCCGGGCCGATGCGAGCACCGGGCTCCCCTCGGCACCGCGGCAGCCGTACGGCAGCGCAGTCGCGGGTCTCCAGCGATCCCGGTCGGTGCGGTGGTCTGGCAGGCACGGCGATCCGGCGGTCATGGATTCGTCAGGTCGCCGGTACGGCCGGCACCGGGCGAATGGCGATAACCAGGGTTGAGGCTGACAGAGGCGGCAGAGCCACGCGCCTTCGACAGGGCCTCGGCAAGACGGTTCTGGACGCCGCCCCGCCAGACGTGGCAGATCGCCAGTGCGAGAGCGTCGGCGGCGTCGGCGGGTTTCGGCATGGCGTCAAGCCGCAGCAGCCGGGTCACCATGGCGCCGATCTGCTTCTTGTCGGCGTTGCCGTTCCCCGTGATCGCGGCCTTGACCTCGCTCGGGGTGTGCATGGCCACGGGCAGCCCCCGCCTGGCCGCGCACACGATGGCGACGGCGGAGGCCTGTGCGGTGCCCATGACGGTCCGTACGTTGTGCTGGGCGAAGACCCTTTCAACGGCCACCGCGTCGGGCCTGACCTCATCGAGCCACCGCTCGATCTCGGCCTCGATGACCACCAGGCGGGAGCCGATGTCGTCCTCCGCCGGTGTGCGGACGACGCCGACGGCCACCAGGCTCAGCGGCGCCCCCGGGCGGCCTTCCACGGCCCCGAGGCCGCATCGGGTCAGCCCCGGATCGACCCCCAACACCCGCAGCTCGGGCAACCGCACCGGCCGGCCTCCGATCCGCTCGTTGGGCGCCTATGGCCCCGCTCGCCCAGCGGCATCCGCGACCGCCGAACATCTGTTCGGCACCGAACTCTACCGTGATCAGTCGACGTCCGCTCGCGTCAGAAGTGATCGATCATGTAAGCCGCGCAGTTGAAGGCGGCGTCGAGGGCGTCGTCGGTCTCGGGCGAGCCTCCGGCGAGCCGTCCGGACCGGCGAAGCGTGGCGGCCGGCACGCCCGCGAAAAGGGCGGACAGGGCGCCGATCGTGAACCGGGACGCCGTCCCCTGCCCCAGCGCGAGTTCCGTACCCGAACCGGCGGCGGAAGCCGTACACGATCCTGAAGCGACCTGGAGCCGCCACGTGCCGGAGTTGGCGGGGCGCTGCGGGTCGTCGACCTCGATGACCGTGTCGAGCGAGACCCCGGCGGGGAAGCCGCGCTGCTGGATGGCGGACGGGAAGTCAATCAGGCGGAACATCCACCTGGTCTGCTTGATGTCGTCGTACGATCGCTCGCGCAGGAGCCACAGCACCGGGTCGTGCGGCTCCACGCAGGCCTTGACCGACTTGGCGATGGACGACGCCGTGCCCACGAGTGACCACAGCGCCCGCGCGGTGGCCTCCGAGCCCGCGACGAGGTTGTCGACCTCGATGTCCCCACCGCTCCAGCGGTAGATCACGTAGCCGTCGTCGGCGAGGTAGCAGAAGTCGTCCTCGTCCTCGAGCCAGAGCCGCCAGGTCCGCTCGTCCCAGCAGAGCGGCCCGGAGGCGCGTGTCGAGGCGTAGACGCGGTCCAGCAGGGCCATCAGTTCCGGCGCGTCGTCTGGGCCCATCCGGCGGAGCTTCACGGCGGCGGCCGCACTGTCACGGGCTCCGAGGGTACGGAGGGCCTCCGTGGGCAGAACGGCTTTGAACTGTGCTCCGCCGTGCTCCCACCCCATGCTCCGGTAGAGCGGCGTGGTCGCCGGGTAGAGCGCGGACGCCACGTGACCCAACTCCGCGCTGCGGTCGATGACGCCGGCAATGAGCGCCCGGCCCACGCCGCGGCCTCGTTCCTCGGGCGCGACGGTCACACTGGCGACGCCGCCCATGGACATGGGCCGTCCGTGCCACCACTGGGTGTACTGATTGATCCGCGCGGTCGCGATGAGCCTGGTTCCGTCGAAAACGCCCAGGTATCGACCTTCGGACAGCACCGGCAGGATCATCTTGCGCCAGATCTCCGCGTCGGCCCCCGAGATGGGGCCGAAGGCGCGCTTCCGGTTGTCGAGCACCGCGTCAAGGTCGTCGGTCGTCAGGTCACGAATTTCCACGAAGGACAAAGCTATGCCGTACCGACCGGAACAGCGAACCATTTACCCGCCCTTCTGGTCACGCCACCGGTCGCCATCCTGCTGAGACCGCGCGCGCGGAGGGCCAGAAGCACCGGCTGCTCATCTACACCGCCGGGCGGGGCGGGCCCTGGCGGCACCACTGCTCACCTCGACCGCCGGGCGGGGCGGACCCGGCGAGCCTACGCGCCCCCCTTTGATCACCTCAGCACGCCTCGCGTTGCTCGTCTGCAGGACGGCCGTGCTCTCTCTCCCCTCTCTGCGGCCATGAACGGCCCGCGGACGGCCGCTCCAACGGCCCTTTCCTCGCTGAGGTTCCGGGGCACGTTAGGTAGATCTTTTCCCCAGCGCTCTGACCTGCGGTTCTCTGGTGGATCAAGTCCTGGTTTTGTCGTAGGTGCTGGATAGCGTGAGGGCAGTTCTTGAGATCCGTTGGAGCCCGGGGGAGGTGCGTTTTGATGGTCGGAT
>NZ_JBGCBZ010000044.1:0-18424 GCF_041262585.1 Planotetraspora sp. GP83
TACTGCCCGCAGGGCGCCGCTCCCGTGTCAAGGCCCGTACGCGAAAGAACCCGACCAGCAAGTACGGACCAAACGCCGGGCAGCACCCCGCAACCGCACAGACCTACAGCTTCCACGCCGACGTCACGATCTTCGAGAAGGGACTTGCCTCCCGTCCCCGACGCTAAACGCAACGGCGTTGAGAAAAACCACAGTATCCGATCTTGGATACTGTGGCTCCGACCTGCGAAAACGCGGTCGGGACGACAGGATTTGAACCTGCGACCCCTTGACGTCCAGTGGGTCACCTGGTTCAAATGCTCGCCAACGGCGGGAGCGCCGCAGTTTGAGCCATGCCGCCCCCTCGTAGACTCGGCGATTCACGTGGAGCGCGGCGCAGGGCCTCGGGATGACGGGTGCGGGCGTAGCGCTCGGCGTACCGATCGACGGGGCGCCCGCGCCGGCCACGAACGGGTACAGCCCACACACCTGGGTGGTCGTCGCCTGCTCCGCCCCCGGCGCGATATGCACCGCCCGCCCGCCGCCGGCCCCATGCGGGGCGACCGCCCGTCTCCTCCCCCGGGGCCGGGGCGCCGGATACGGCCATCGTCTCATCGACGTCCCACCGTACGGGTGCCGTCGGTTCGAGCCCCTCGTAGGAACGGAACGGCACCACGGTCACGTCTGCCTCCCCCTACTGCTGATGGCTTCAGTACTACGGGCGAAGGTTGCTCAGGCTGTGACACCACCCGGTCGCGTCGGGCTGGAGGGTCTCCGCGCGACGCAGGCCTGACCGCTTCTCGCATGGGTGCCGAAAGGATAGCCGGAGCTGCGTGGGAGCGTCTTCGGCGAGGCGATGGCCATCGGACGAGACGGTAAGGCGAAATCGTTAGGACTTCCTTACTGATCACCAGAAGGCCCGATAAGGCTCTTTCGGCCGAATTGGCTGGTGATGGATCATGCGGCCCGTGGAGCCTGGGCATGCGACCCGACTCAAGACAGCACGGATCTATACATGACAATTTGACTCTCGTCGACTGTGCACGTTTCATGGCTGCGGCCCTTGATTCCGCATGCGGGCCGAATCGGGGACATAGCCGACGCGACTGAGGGTGCGGCGTTCTCACGTTCTCTTTCACTAGGAGCATTTCTTGAGGCTTTGCCGTGCCCTTTTCGCGGCCGTTCTGGTCTGGGCCGCTATGACAGCGTCCCTGGTCGCGACACCTCCCGTAGCCGCTGCCGCGCACGCAGCCCCGGCGCCGGCCGCCCAGCCCGACGAGCGTTCGGCTCTCGCCGCAGCCACGGCATCGGGGACGCGGGTCGAGGCGCTCGACCGCCGGACCGAGACGCGGCAGGTGTTCGCCAACAGCGACGGAACCTTCACCCTCGAGGAGTCCGCCCTGCCGGTGCGCGTGCGTCAAGACGGGCGGTGGGCTGACGTCGACGCCACGCTCGTACAGGCTCCCGATGGGAGGATCACTCCACGGGCGACGGCGGTGGCGGCAACGCTGTCCGGCGGAGGCGACTCCGCGCTGGTGACGCTCTCGGCGCAGGGGCGGGAACTGACCATTTCCTGGCCGGGCACGCTTCCCGTTCCACGACTCGACGGCCCCACCGCCGTCTATCCGGAGGTTTTCCCCGGGGTGGACCTGCAACTGACCGCCTCGGTGACCGGACTGTCGGAGGTCCTGGTGGTCAAGGACGCCAAGGCCGCGGCCAACCCGGCATTGGCGAAGGTCACTTTTGGACTCAGCGGGACGGGGGTGTCAATCCGCAAGACGGCGGACGGCACCACCAACGCGGTGACCGACGGCGGCACCGTGCTGTTCACATCGCCGGTTCCGCGCATGTGGGACTCGTCGGGCCGGATGAATGGATCGGCTGGTGAGGCGGTGTCGCGTTCGCTGGCCGCTGCACCCTCGCCTGGAGGCCGTGAGGTCGCTATGGACACCGAGGTCACCAATTCCGCTATCTCGGTAATTCCGGACAGGTCGCTACTGGCCGATCCGTCTGCACAATTCCCGGTGTTCATCGACCCCGAGTGGACGGGTTCGAAACTGGCATGGGCCATGGTCTCGTCCGATGGTTCATACACCGGCTTGAATCCGACGCATCGATCAGAAGCGGGCAGTTATAACGGGTCGGTCAAGCGCCGTTCGTTCTACCGCATGCGCACCGATTACGTGAACTACAAGCACATCCTGAAGGCGACCTTCCGTATCACAGAGACTTGGTCGTGGTCCTGCAGCGCCCGCCCAATCGAGCTGTGGTTCACCGGTCCAATCTCCCAGTCAACCACGTGGAGTCACCAGCCCGCCCTGCACAAGAAGCTGGACGAACTGAACGTCGCCAAGGGATACGACCCCGGTGGCTGCGACAGCGGCGGCCTGGAATTCGACGCGACCGCCGCCGTGACCAACACCGCAGGCCGGGGCTTGGACGACACGACACTCGGGCTGATCGCGGGCAACGAAACCGACTCGTACTACTGGAAGGGCTTCGACCAGAGCACGGCCAAACTGGTCGTCGACTACAACAGCGTGCCGCGCCCAACCGCGGGGATAGCCACCACCCCAGCGGCTCCCTGCGCCACCGGCACGAGTCGCCCGGCCATCAGCAGCGCATCTCCGGCGCTGAAGGCCAAGGTCTACGACCCCGACCAAGGGGGCGACGCCGTGCGCGCCGAGTTCGAGGTGCACGTCTACAACACCGCGACCTCTGCGTGGGAGACCTTCGGGGCCACCCGTACGACCAGTTACATCGCCTCGGCCACTGCGGTGGAGCACAAGGTGACGCTGTCGGGCCTGGCCGAAGGCGGCGTCTACTCCTGGCGGGTGCGCGCCTACGACGGCACGGACGCAGGGCCGTGGAGCGGCTGGTGCGAGTTCAGGGTCGACACCACCAACCCTAGCGGGCTCCCCTCGGTGTCGTCTGCCCAATATCCCGACGACGAGCCTTCCGACCCGGCTCAATGGCACGACGGAATCGGACGGCCGGGAGCTTTCACGTTCACCCGCGCGGCTGGCGACACCGACGTCACGGCCTTCGACTACGCGGTCGACACCATCAGCGCCCGCCGCCGGGTACAGGCGCCGAGCGGAACCGCGAACCTGCTGATCGCTCCTACCCATGACTGGCTGACCACGGTCTACGTTTGGCCCGTCGACCAGGCGGGCAACGCCGGCGCCCTCTACGCCACTTACCAGTTCTATGTGTCGAGCGTCGCCTCCGGCCCCGTGTCGTCCTGGAGTATGGACGAGGCCGCGACGGCGACGGCGGCGGCCGACTCGGTCGGGTCGCACCCGCTCACGGCAACGGGGGTGACCTTCGCGGGCGGGCGCCTGGTGAAGGCGGCCTCGCTAAACGGCACCAGCAGCTACCTGGCGTCCCTGGGACCCGTCGTGGACACAAGCAAGGCCTTCACGATCTCGGCCTGGGCGCAGCTGACCGACACCTCGCACGTCAGCACCGTCGCCGCACAGGTCGGCGACCACGCCAGCGCCTTCTACCTGTACTTCAACAGCGCAGACGGCAAATGGGTGTTCAGCCGGCGGCCGAGTGACGCCGACGGGGTCTCCCCGATCCGCGCCTCGTCGGACGCACCGGCCCGGGTGAATGCCTGGGAGCACCTCGTCGGCGTCTACGACCCCTCCCTGCAACAGCTGCGGCTGTATGTCAACGGTCGGCTGCAGTCTTCCCAGCCGACCTTCGACACCCCCTGGAACGCCACCGGCGCCTTCCAGGTGGGCCGGTCGGAGATCGACGGCAAATTCGGCAACTACTTCGCAGGATCGGTGGACGAAGTACGTATCTGGGACCGCCTGCTGGTCAAAAACGAGCGGGCCGACGAACTGTCCGACCTGGTGAACCGGCCGCCGCAGCACCAGGCGGCGTGGCGGCTGGACGAGGGGGCCGGCACATCGGCCGCGAGCTCCACCAGCCAGACCGGCCGCACTCTTACTCTGGGTGGTGGCGCTGGCTGGACATCGGACGGCCACGACCTCAACGCACTGTCGCTGAACGGCACCAGCGGGTACGCCTCCGCCCCCGGCTACATGACCCGCACCGACGGCAGCTTCACGATCACCACCTGGGTGCGGCTCGGCAGCGCGGCCCAAACGGCCACCGCCGCCAGCCAGGACGGCACCCGCCGCAGCGGCTTCACGCTGGGCTACCGCATGTTCGGAGGCACCGGCAAGTGGTCGTTCGACGCGCCCGACGCGGACTCCGACACCGCGACGCTGGTGAGCGCGGCGGTCGACCCGGCCGTCTACCCGGTCGACCTGGAGCAGTGGACCCACCTGGCCGGTGTCTACGACCACCCCCGCCGGCAGTTGCGGCTGTACGTCAACGGGCAACTCGTCGCCCAGACCGACGGCTTCTCCGCCACGTGGAACGCCACTGGCGCCTTCCAACTCGGTCGGGCCAAGCTCACCGGAGCGGCCACCGGCTACTGGCCGGGCGACATCGACGACACCCACGTCTACACCGGGGTCCTCACCGACGAAGAAATCCTCAACTTCGCCCTGGGCCTCGCGTGAACCGCCGCGGACCCGTCAGCACCCCCGCCCACCCGGCCCGGAGGCCTCTTGTGACCCCCCGCACTTCCATGCTGCCCCGCTGGGCTGCCCGCTTGTCTGCACCGCTCGCGCTCGCCATGGCCCTGACCCTGGTCCAGGGTGTGCCCGAAGTCATGGCGGCGGCCGATCCGGCCAAGCCGAAGGACGCCGCCTCGGTGAACGGGCACCCCGCCCCCCCGCGAGCCCGCAAGGCCGATCCCGAGCGGAGGGCCGTGCCTCCGCGGGCGGTCACCTGGCCGCGGCCGGGCTCGGCCTCCGGCGACTCCGCCGCCACAAAGGACCTCGTAGCCGGAGATCTCCCCGTCACCATCGGACCCGTCGGCCAGACCTCCCCAGGGAAGGTCGACGTACAGGTGCTGGACCGTCAAACCGCCGCAGCGGCAGGGCTGGACGGTCTGCTCGTCCGGGTCCGCCGCGATGACCAACCAGCGGCGGCGCCGATGACACTGCGTCTGGATTACAAGGGCTTCGCCGGCGCCGGCGGCGGCGACTGGGCCTCCCGCCTGAGGCTCGTCCAGCTACCCACCTGCGCCGCAACCACCCCGGACCGGCCCGAATGCCGTACGGCGACAGCGGTGCCGAGCAGCAACGACACCGCTGACGAGACCATCACCGCGCAGGTCACCGCGGCGGGCGACGCGCCGGTGTACGCGCTGACCGCAGCCCCGTCGGGAGGCTCGGGCGACTTCACCTCCACGCCGCTGTCCGCCTCCGGCACCTGGGACGGCGGCGACCGGACGGGAGAGTTCACCTGGACCTACCCGCTGCGAACCCCGCCCGGCCTCGGCGGCCCTGAACCGGAGATGGAGCTGCGCTACTCCTCGGGAAGCGTCGACGGACGCACCGCCTCGACCAACAACCAGAGCTCGTGGATCGGCGAGGGCTGGGACCTGTCCGTCGGCGGCTTCGTCGAGCGGCGCTACAAGCCGTGCGCCGACGACGGCGTCACACCGTCCACCGGCGACCAATGCTGGGGCACCGACAACGCGACCGTGTCGCTCGGCGGCGCCACGAACGAACTGATCCGCGACGACGCCACCGGCACCTGGCACATGAAGAACGACGACGCCACCAAGGTGGAGCGTCTGACCGGCACCGCCAATGGCGACGACGACGGCGAGCACTGGAAGATCACCACCACCGACGGCACACAGTACTACTTCGGCCTCAACCGGTTGCCGGGCTGGGCGAGCGGCAAGGCCGTGACCGACTCCGCCTGGACGGTGCCGGTATTCGGCGACGACGCGGGTGAGCCGTGCCACGGCTCCGCCTACGCCTCCTCCTGGTGCCAGCAGGCGTGGCGGTGGAATCTCGACTACGTCGTCGACCCCCACGGCAACGCGGCCACCTATTGGTACAAGCGCGAGACCAACTACTACGGCCTCAACATGAAAGCCACGAGCCCCGTCGCCTACACCAGAGGCGGTTACCTCGACCACATCGACTACGCGCAGCGGTCCGACACCGTCTTTGCGGTGCCGCCGGCCCGGGTGATCTTCACCACCTCCGAGCGCTGCCTCCCGAGCAGCGGTTTCGCCTGTGCCGACGCCGACTTCACCACCGCGAACGCGTCCCACTGGCCCGACGTTCCCGTGGATCAGAACTGCGCCTCCGGTGACAGCTGTACCAACAGGTATTCCCCGACCTTCTGGAGCCGCAGGAGGCTGACCTCGGTCACGACACAGGTCGGCTCTCGAGACGTGGACACCTGGACCCTCACCCACGCCTTCCCCGCGCCTGGAGACGGCACGGATCCGGCTCTGTGGCTGGAGTCGATCCAGCAGACCGGCAAGATCGGGGGCAGCCTGTCGCTTCCCGCGGTCAGCTTCGACGGCGTCCAAATGGCCAACCGGGTCGACGGACAGGAGGGCCTCCCTCCCTTCACCAAGCGCCGCGTCTCCGCCATCTACAACGAGACCGGCGGCCAGATCTCGGTCAGCTACTCCCCGGCCGAATGCGTCGCCGGGCACACGCCTACCCCTGACGCCAACGACAAGCGCTGCTTCCCGCAGTACTGGACCCCGGACGGCGCCACCGACCCCATCCGCGACTGGTTCCACAAGTACTTGGTGACCCAGGTCAACGAGGTGGACCGGACCGGAGGCGCCCCCTTCCTTACCACCAGCTACGAGTACGTCGGGGACCCAGCCTGGCACTACGACGACGATGACGGGCTGACCAAGGACAAGTACCGGACGTGGTCGCAGTGGCGCGGCTATCAGAAGGTGCGCGTCTACACCGGCGACCCCTCCGACCAGCGGTCGGAGGAGGAGACGCTCTACTTCCGCGGCATGGACGGCGACAAGACCTCCACCGGCACCCGCTCGGCTACCGTTACCGACTCGGAGGGCACGGCCATGGACGACAAGCCGCGGCTCGAAGGGTTTGCCCGGGAGAAGATCACCTACAACGGCGCCGGAGGCGCGGTCGTCCAGGGCACGATCAACGACCCCTGGACCCGCGGACCGACTGCCACCCGGACACGCAGCTGGGGCACGACCAAGGCGTACATGGTCGACACCGCGAAGACCCGTACCCGCACCGCGCTGTCGGCGGGCGGCTTCCGCCATACGGAGGTCGACACCGCCTACGACGACGACGGTCAGGAGATCGAGGTCAGCGACCTCGGTGACGTCTCCACGCCGGCCGACGACCAGTGCACGCGCACCACCTACGCCCGCAATGACCAGACGTGGATGATCGACAACCCGGCGCGGGAGGAGACCGTCTCCGTCGCCTGCACCGCGACCCCGGACAGGTCCAAGCACCTCATCTCCGACACCCGTATGTCCTACGACGGCCAGGCCTACGGAGCCACGCCCACCACGGGCGACGTCACCCTCACCCAGAAGCTCGCGGGGTGGAACGGCTCCCCGCAGTACGTCACGGACACCGCCACCTCCTACGACGAGTACGGCAGGACCACCGAGGTCGCCGACGCGGCGAACCACAAGACCGTCACGGCCTACATCCCGGCCACGGGCGGCCTTGCCACCAAGACCGTCGTGACCAACCCGGCCGGCCACGTGACCACCACCGAACTGGAGCCCGCCTGGGGTGCCACCACCGCCGTCGTCGACCCGAACGGCAAGCGCACCGATGTGACCTACGACGCGCTCGGCCGCACCAGCCAAGTATGGCTGCCCACCCATCCCAAGTCCGCCAACCCCTCCTCCCCGAACAGCCAGTACACCTACCTCATCCGGACCGACGGACCGGTGGCCGTCACCGCCGAGACCCTGCGCAATGACGCCAACTACAACGTCAGTCAGACGCTGTACGACGGACTGCTGCGCGAGCGGCAGACCCAGGCCCCTGCGCCCGGCGGCGGACGTCTGATCACCGACAAGATCTACGACAGCCGTGGCCTGGTGGTGAAGGAGAACCAGGAGTACTACAACGACCAGGCGCCGGCCACCAGCCTGTGGATCCCGGCCAGCGACGACGACGTTCCCGGGCAGACCGTCACGAACTACGACGGCGCGGAACGGGTCACCGCCGAGATTTTCCGGGTGCGCGGCACCGAGAAGTGGCGCACCACGACCGCCTACGGCGGCGACCACGTCGACGTGACCCCGCCCGCCGGCGCCACCCCCACGACGACCTACACCGATGCGCGGGGCCGCACCACCGAGCTGCGTCAGTACCGCAACGGCGCCGTAACCGGTGCCTACGACGCCACCCGCTACACCTACACCCCCGCCGGCCAGACCGCCACGGTCACCGACCCGGCCGGCAACACCTGGACGTACACCTACGACCTGCGCGGACGCAAGATCAAGGACGACGATCCCGACAAGGGAGTCGCCACCTCCACCTACGACGATCTGGACCAGCTCACCAGCACGACCGACGCCCGTGGCAAGACCCTCGCCTACACCTATGACGTCCTCGGCCGCAAGACCGGCCTGTACGATGGCTCCCCCTCCGGGACCAAGCTCGCCGAGTGGACCTACGACACGATGGCCGACGGCACCGCAGTGAAGGGGCAGCCGGTCGCTTCCATCCGTTACGCCGGGACCAACGCGTACCGCACGGAGGTGACCGCCTACGACGTCGCGTACCGGCCGACCTCGACCACGGTCACCATCCCCGCCGTCGAGGGCAAGCTCGCGGGCAGCTACCAGTACGGCTCCACCTACAACACCGACGGCACCCTCGCGTCCCAAGGCGTACCCGCGGCGGGCGGGTTCCCCCGCGAGGTGATGACGTACGGCTACGACGAACTCGGCCAGCCGACGACGACCCGCGGCCTGTCCACCTACGTCACCGCGACCCAGTATTCGAAGCTCGGCCAGCCGCTGTGGTGGACCCAGCAGGCCGGCACCGGCAAACGCGTCCAGCGGTACTTCTACTACGACGAGGGCACCAACCGGCTCAGCCGGGAACTCATCCAGAAGGAGACCGCCCCCGCGCAGGTCGCGGACGTCAACTACGCCTACGACCCGGCCGGCGACATCACCTCCATCACCGACAAGCCCACCGGGCAGACACCCGACGTGCAGTGCTTCACCTACGACCACCTGCAACGGCTGACCGAGGCGTGGGCACAGGGCACCGAGAGCTGCGCCTCCGCCCCGACGTTGTCGGCTCTCGGCGGTCCGGCGTCCTACTGGTCGTCCTACGGCTACGACCTCACCGGCAACCGCACCAAAGAGGTGCGGCACTACAGCAGCGGTGACATCACACGTACCTCCACCTACCCGGCCCCGGCCGGACCCCACCCGCACGCCCTCACCTCCCTCGCCACCTCGGGCGGCGCCACGGACTCCTATACCTACGATCAGGCGGGTAACACCACCGGCCGCAAATCCGCCACTCTGGAGTGGGACGGCGAGGGCCACCTGACCAAGGTCACCGACGGCGGCGCGACCACCAGTTTCCTCTACGACGCCGACGGTGATCGGCTCATCCGCCGCGACCCCACCGGGACGACCCTCTACCTGCCGGGCCAGGAGGTGCGGCTGGACGCCGCTACCCAGGCCCTGTCCTGCACCCGCTACTACGCTCACGGCGACGACGTGGTGGCCGCCCGCGGCAAGACAGGGCTGACCTGGCTCGCCTCCGACCACCACGGCACGAACACCGTGGCGATCGCCGACTCGACCCAGACCGTCACCCTGCGCCGCCTCGACCCCTTCGGCAACCAGCGAGGGGCGGCTCCCGCCTCATGGCCCGGCGAACGCGGCTTCGTCGGCGGCGCCATGGACCCGTCGACGGGCCTCACCCACCTCGGTGCCCGCGAGTACGACCCCACCAACGGCCGTTTCCTCAGCGTCGACCCGGTCATCGACACCGACGATCCGCAGCAGATGAACGGCTACGCCTACAGCGACAACAACCCCGTCACCCTGTCGGACCCGGACGGCCTGCGGCCCGGGCGATGCGACGCCAAGTGCTGGCGCATCCGCACCCGGCTGTTCAACGGCGCGCACAAGAACCTCACCGGCTTCCACCCGGTCAAGGCGCCCTTCCAGTCCAAACGCGCACGGGCCGAATACCGGCACTACAGCGCGGCCTACAAGGCCATGCAACCCCAGATCAGCGCTCTCATCGCCAAGAGACAGGCCGCGCAGGCGGCGGCAGCCAAGGCCGCTGCGGCCCAGGCCGCCCAGCGCACCGCCCGTAACCAGAGCTGGCTGAACAAGGCCAGCCAATGGGTCGGAAACCACTGGAGTACCATCAGCACCGCTCTGTCGATCGTCGGCCTGGGCGTGTGCATTGTCGCGTCGGCGGGAGTCTGCATGATCGCCGGAGTCGGTATCGCAGCCGCTAACTACGTTCACAGCGCAGTTCAGTCCGGGAACTATGCCGATCCTCGAGCGATGAGGACCTTCGCCTGGGACGTCGCCACGTCGGTGGGCCTCGGTTACATCGGCAAGGGTCTTACGGCGGGCTGGAAGGTGACGACGGCGGGTCGCCGGGTAGGCGTGCCAGAAGGCTGGAGTCTCACCGAGGGGTGGTTCGCGAGTCCGTGGGTGAAGGTCGGCGCGAGGGCGAGAGGCTCCGCCAGACAGGCCGGCCCGGCCCACGGCACGCGGCTCGCGCTGGGGATCACTGCCGAGAACCTGCTCGTCAACGCCGAGACTGCGGCACCGTCTACGGGGATCCAGTACCTGGGAGAGAGCCGGCTCAATGAGTAAGACATGGAAGAAGCGGGTGGTGACCAGGAAGCCCATCGCGATCGTCCTGACCGTCCTCGTGCCCGGAGCCCTCGCCGTCTACGGCCTCGGTGCGACCCTGGGCACCGGCCTGGTCCACAATCTCGCGGACGCGCTCGTCTTCTCCTTGATCCTCGGTGGGAGTTCGTTCGTGATCTGGTTACTCGCCTGGCACTCGAAGATCCGGGCGACGCCCGACGCCTTGTTCGTCGATAACTTCCTCGTCGTCCACGAAGTCCCCTGGCCCCAGGTCAAGGAGATCGTCCTCGAGAACGGCATCCTCGTCGTCCTCGACGACGACACCGTGATCGGCTCGCTCCAGTTCGGCGGATCCGTTCTCGGGGGCATCACCGGCTACCGCACCTTCCGCCGCCCGCTGCGCCGCCTCCAGCAGGCCCTCGCCACCTACAAGCACGCCGGCACCACCGAGGCGTGCGAGAGGAGGACCTATGTGAAATTCCCCTGGATCGCCGCCCTGGCCTGGTTCCTCCTCTACGCCATCCCGTCGTTCCTCCAGCTCTGAAGAGCCTGTTCCGGCAGCGCGTGCATGGGGCGGTACTCGTTGTCTATGTCGTGCTGGGGAACAGCAGGAGCGCACACAGAGCTCTTTGGGACCGAACGAGAAGGAGACACTGAGCCATCCGATCCGTGACGCCCACCACGCCGGGAAGAGGAGGAAGCGCCGCTCATTGGCAAACCCGCAGCGCTCAGCGCTCGGGCGGGGCAAGCCAGGGCAAAGGCACGTACCTGCTGGGCGTGGGTGGCCGGCGATACGCCAGTGCAGGCAGGATCAGTGTCCGGCCAGGGCGGGAGGGCACACCCCGCAGGGCAGGGTCGCGGCGAAGCCGGCGGCCTGGGACCTCGTCAGCGAGCGCAGACGGATCTTGGACGAATCGGCGGCGGCCTCGGTCGCCGCGACGGCCTGCGGCAGATCGGCGGCGTCGAGCACGGTGACGGTGACGACCATGCCGACCAGGCACACCCCCGCCCCAATCGCCTCCTCCCTGGCCGCCTGCCGGGCCCTCGCCTGGTCGAAGGCGTCACGGGCGGTCTCCTCCCTGCCCAGCCGGTGCCGGTAGGCCTGCCGGAAGGCCGCCGAGGTCACCTCGCTCTCCAGCACCCGGTCCGCGGCCGCGGCCGGGAGCGGCCGATACTGCAGCGTCACCCGCTTCAGGTACGGCCCGGGCGCGACCAGCCGGGCCAGCACATCGGAGTGCACGTTCTGCCGCGGCGCTTCCTGCCAGCACCACGACACCGACACCCCGGAGTCGTGCCGGTAGCTCCCCGGCAGTTCCTCGGCCGACAGCGGCACGGCATCCGCCCAGCCCGCCGTATCCGCCCCGGGCCGGGGCCGGCTCACCTCGCCGCGTGCGGCCGGGTCGAAGGCCCCGCGCACCACGGCGGCGATCTCCGCCGCCGTGGCCCGACCCATCACGGTCACCCCGCACGAGCCGAGCGCTGACTCCAGGCCCTCCACCGTACGCGACACCTCCTCGGCGGCCTGGGTGAGCGTCGGCGGCGCCGACGGCGAGGCCGACGTATCGAACGTGAGCGACAGACGGGTCTCGACATGCGCCGCCGCGGCGGGGGCGGAGGCGACCAGCTGAGCCAGGATGGCCCGGGCGGTGGCGGGCGCCGCCGGGTCGATCGCCGAGGTGACGGCCTCGGCGAGCCGGCCGCCCGGAACGGGCGGCAGCCTGCGGCAATGGCGGGCAGCGGGGTATCGGCAACTGACGGCTCGTCCGAGCAACAAACGAGCAATGAGAAACAGAAAAGCCGTGATCACTCTCGCCTGATCACGGCTCCGACCTGCTAGAACAGTGTCGGGACGGCGGGATTTGAATCCACGACCCCTTGACCCCCAGCACCAGCCTGGAGGTTCACTTGCCGGGTCCACCGTCACTAACAGCACGAGACCAGTGCAGGGCATCTCGAGAGACGGATGCGACGGTCCCGGACGCGCGCAGGTGAGGACCTGAACAGCCCCAGAGGACTTGACTTACAGATCATGGGTTGTGCTGTGCTCTTCAAGGGGCTGGCCGGTCGAGGGCTGCTTGGAAAGATCACGAGAGCGGTTGGCCACTCCTTTCAGCATCAACTTGAGCACGCCCATGGCGACCAACGCCACGGCGCGCACGGACTCCCAGTCGCCCTGCAGACGCCGCCCATCTCCGGAACTCGCAATTCCGGTGCGCTCACATATGACGCCTCCGTCCCGTACAGTCCCACGCCTACAGCAGTTGGCGTGGCGTTACCTGGTTGGTTCGGCCGCGGCCGATCGGTCACCGCAGACGGATTCTGATCGAACACAACGGTGGACGGAGAAAGGTAACCCGGTGTCGAGGGAGGCGGCTCTGTGACGGTCCGGGCTGGGGGATGACGTCTGGTTCCTGCGGTCCAACCGCGGTCCAAATGCCGGAAGACCCACCCGCTGGACAGCGGCCCGGCCTTCTGAGCTGCGCGAACGTGGTGGGCGATACTGGGATCGAACCAGTGACCTCTTCGGTGTGAACTAAGCGCTCTTCCGTCTTCTGCAGGCTCCGCAACAAGACGATGGCCGCCTCTGGAGGGCCCTTTAACCTTCAGCAATAGGTGGCCACGGGTCATGCTGGCAGGCGGTCCCCTGCCGCCGGATACACAGAGCCACGTTTTCTGATCGCCGTTGTCTGCTCTGCTGCTCCCGCCCTGCGGGCGTCACAAGGTCGGTGCGACGGCGTGTGCCGATTAACGCCATTCCACCGCCTGCGGACGTCACAGTGTCAGCCGGGATGCCGACCAAGGGCGTGCCGAGCCCACCGTCCAGGCAGCGGTTCGGGTTCGGGGCCTCAAACATGCACCTCTTTACATCGTAGATTCCGTTCCCGTTTGAACACCGCCGTGCTACGGCCTCAACAGGTGGCGAATGCGGTGACACGCTGGACAGACATGTGTCACCCGACGGCACCCAGCGGGAGGGCGACCTTTGATGACACCTGGGTGACACAAGAGAAAAACCACAGTATCCGATCTTGGATACTGTGGCTCCGACCTGCGAAAACGCGGTCGGGACGACAGGATTTGAACCTGCGACCCCTTGACCCCCAGGCAACCCAGCAGGTCCGCCTCGACGGCACCGAAACGACTCTGAGCTGGGAAACGATCCCTGACAGTCCGGCAGCGTCCGGGCGCGTTCGGGCGCATTGTCACTCAGTTTGTCACCCAGAGGCCGGGCCATCGCCAACACGCTCGAGGGTCCGTCTCCACACCACACCAGCCGGTCGTACGGCCGCGAGCCCGGCTCGCCGTACCACCGAAGAACCTGCTCGGCATGCCCTGGCGCGTCGCCTTCACCCTCCAGCAGGACGGCTGGATCCTGCGCAACGCCATCGTCTGGCACAAGCCCAACGCCATGCCCCAATCCGTTCTGGACCGGCTCACCACCCGGTATGAGCTGATCTTCATGCTGGTCAAGCAGCGCCGCTACTGGTTCGACCTGGACGCGATCCGCGAGCCGTACACCGGCGACCGGCCGATCTCGCGACGGTCACGGAAGGGCGGAAAAAAGCCCAACACCATCGCCACCGAGTGGCCCCGCAAGTACGACGCCGCCGAACCGTTCAACAGGCGGGCACCGGGTGCGGCAATGCGCCCGACCGGGCGGCGACACAACGCCAGCCACCCCGATGGCAAGAACCCCGGTGACATGTGGTCGATCTCCACCCGGCCGCTTCGGGCCGCGCACTTCGCCCCGTTCCCGATCGACATCCCACTACGGGCCATCGCGGCGGGCTGCCGCCCGAACGGGACCGTGCTCGACATGGCCACCGGCTCAGGTACCACCGCGCTGGCCGCCCACGACCTCGGCCGGACTTTCGTTGGTGTCGATATCTCCGAGCCATTCCTCAAGCTCGCCATCGCCCGCATCCGCGATCACAAGGTCCGTGGGGGTTCGCAGTGACCAGGAAGCCACAAAGGGCCTGCTCAGGGCCTCCCGAATCCGGTTCATCTCCGTATCCTGCAGGGCCCCGAACGCGTAGTGGCACACCCGCCGCAACCCGCGCAGACAACGATTCACAAGATCGAGACCGGGTCGCAGCCCCCGGGGCTGATGGCAGACGGCTTTACCGCGTCTCCGAGGCCATGCACCTGCTCAGCATGAGCCGAACCGTGATCTACGAGCAGATCCGCGCCGGGCGGCTGCGCTCCCTGAAACAGGGCCGCACTCGGCTGATTCCGGCCTCGGCCATCACCGAGTACATCGCCCTTCTCGAACAGGAAGTGAGGACAGAATGACCGCACGACGCAGCCGCGGCGACGGCGGCCTGCACTGGGATGAGCAGCGCCAGCGCTGGATCGCCTCGGTCACGGTCGGCTACTCCCCCGCAGGCAAGCGCATCGTCAGGAAAGCAAGCGGCAAGACCAAGACCGAGGCCAAGGCGAGACTCAAAGAGATCTCCGTGACTACGAGGACGGTCTCGGTCTCGCCAGCGGACCGGCCAACTACACCGTCGCCGACGCCATGACGAACTGGCTCACCTACGGTCTGCAGGGACGCGATCCCGAGACCGTGGCCAACTACCGGATCCTCTCCGACAAACACGTCGTCCCCGCCCTGGGGGCGCGCAAGCTGCGGGAGCTGAGCGCCGAAGACGTGGACCGCTGGCTCATCGGGAAGGCCAAGACGCACAGCACCCGCACGCTCCGCCTGCTCCACTCATGCCTGAACCGGGCGGTGAAGTTCGCCCAGGCGCGGGACAAGGTCAAGCGCAACGTGGTGGCCCTGTGCGATGTCCCCGAAGGACAGGAAGGCCGTCCTTCCAAATCGCTCACCCTGGAGCAAGCGGTGGCGGTCCTGGCCGCCGCCGAACGCTCGCGGTTGTACGCCTACGTGGTGCTCTCGCTCCTCATCGGCGCCCGCACCGAGGAGCTCCGGGCGCTCGTCTGGTCGGAGGTGGATCTCGACGGCGATCCCAACAGCGGCACTCCGCCATGGATCGCCGTCTGGCGATCTGTACGGGAAGGCGGTGACACCAAGACCAGAAAGTCGCGTAGGTCTCTCGCCCTGCCCAAGCGATGTGTCGAGGCTCTCCGTGCCCACCAGGTGCAGCAGGCCAAGGAGCGCAAGGATGCCGGGGCCAAGTGGACCGAGAACGATCTCGTCTTCGCCTCCTTGGTAGGCACTCCCCTGGACTCGCACAACGTGCGGCGCGCCTTTCGGAAGATCGTGAAGGACGCCGGACTGAAGGCCAAAGAGTGGACGCCACGGGAGATGCGGCACAGCTTCGTCTCGCTGCTCTCCGACTCCGGCGTCCCGCTGGAAGATATCGCCCGCCTGGTAGGGCACAGCGGGACGGCCGTCACCGAGGCGGTCTACCGCAAGCAGATCCGCCCCGTCCTCCTCGGTGGAGCAGAGACGATGGACCGCATCTTCTCCTGACCACGTACACAAGGGCCTGATCGCTGAAGACGGCGATCAGGCCCTTGATCATTGGCTACCGTTTATCGCCCACGGGGCGACGTGGTTTCCGGGGGCCAGGTGAGAGGAAGCGGAGATCATCCAGCCGGGCTTTGTCGGTTACGGAGGGTGATGACTGCGGTGGCGGCGGAACCATCAGGGATGGGTGATCCATCAAAATGACCTGCAGGAGATCGTTTTACCGCATAACGTCGACAGAGTCGCTCTTGTTCGCTTCCTCCCGGAGAACCCATGTCCACGAACGAGCCCGTCGAGGCATTTGATGAGTTTCTGGAGAACCTCAAATACGCTCGCAGCCTGGTAAAGACGGGGCCGGGACTCGTTGCTCTGCAGGTACGTGCGCTGGAGGACGTGACGGATCTGTACCGGGCTGCGTGGTCGCAATCCGTGGCGGGGCTGGATCATTGGATAACGCGGGAGATCACGGAAAGGGCCGTGTTCCTCGCGCTACGTCCGGATCTACCCAGGCCGCCCAAGTTCTCCAAGCTGGAGATCCCGGTGGAAGCCTTCGAACAGGTACACCGAGAGGCCGGAGAACTGGGTGAAGTCCTGCGGCGCTGCTGGGGTGAGAAGTTCGCCCGGGTTACTCACCAGAGCCCGGAGCGGATCAAGGAGGGACTCTCCTTCGTCACGGCAGGTGACCTCTGGCCGAAAGTGGCTGAGATCATGAGCCGGGCTGGTTCCCCAATCAAAGCGGATCAGGTCAGGGAGCGCCTACGCGCAATCGTTGACCGGCGCAATCGAATCGCGCACACCGCCGACCGCAATCCTGCTCCGCCACCCGGACGTGCCAAGCTCACAGCGGAGGAGACAGCCGACACGATCGACTGGCTGGAGGAAATGGCCCGGGCGATCCTGGAGGCATTGGGTGGCCCGCTGAACCCTGAAGACCTAGTTGGTCCTCCAGAGGAAGTAGATGAGCCTGGTCTCGTGCTTACCGGGCCCCAATGGGATGAGCGGAGCCTGCTGCACGCCCTGGAGAAGTACGGCACCCCAGAGGCCAGCGATGTCCTGCTGACGGTGTACCGCCACGCGGAGACTCACGCTGCTTTCCGGGGTTACTCCTTCGGCGCGGGTACGTTTCCGTCGGTGAGCGCGTACTTCCGGGTCGGGCAGGATGAGGCATCAGTGTGGAGCATCTACACAGGCTCGGACAAGTCGGTGCTCTCGATCAACTTTGAGTGGATGCGGGCTCGGGGATTTCCCGTGGAGCGATTAGCTCGCCTGGTGGACAGCCTGATGCGGCTACCTGGCGCGGAGCGAGTTCTCGGCAATGTGGCTGCAGCGGACTACGCCAAGCGTCCGTCACTCACCCCTGAGATGCTTACGGGCGGCTCGGATGTGATCATCGCGGCTCTCGACGAGCTGCTCGCCTCGAATATCCAGGGCGGTGTCTTCCGGTTCATGCCGCAGCCGTTGTCGTCAGACGCAGTTCCAGTGTGGGAGTTGCCACTGGAGGAGCGACTGGTCGATCTCGCCGAGTCGCTGGGGTTCGTGCCCTCACACCTTACGAAGAAGAAGCTTGAACTGGTGAACCTCGACCGTGGCCAGGTGGTCTATCTCGACCGTGAGAAGACCCCGTCAGGCACGATCGCGGTGATTGTCCCGCCATGGTCGGACTTGGAGATGTGGGCGTCAGACACTGAGCTGTCGGTTCCCGTGGCCGGGCGGTACTTCCACAGCACGAACCTCCGAGTGTTCCCCAGGCGACGAAACAGAGGAGAGGCGGAGATTCACCACGGCTACTCGATTGTCTGCCGCACCGAAGAGGCTTTCCAGCGGCTCATGAAGCAGGTTTGAGGTGCCCGTGGTCCGTGACCGTGGCACCGCAGAACGACCGTTCACGTCCACTTCGTGCAGCGCATCCAGGACGAAGCCATAGGCAACTGAGGGTGTGGTTGAGAGCGATCGGATGCCTGTTGGACAATGCGCGCCTGAGTAACGTTTCATTTCTGGACGTGCTGGATTGTCGGAGGCCAGTGCAATACTCCCGCTGATCGTTTCCCGGTTGATCATTCATGTGCTGGCTGGAGAGCTGCCGTCGGATGAAGCGCGGGACATCGTACAAGTGACAGGCTTGGCCCACATGACCGTACATCCCCTCGGGCGCGAGATCACTGATACCTACCTGTCCCTGGTCGACGGCGCGCTGCGGAGCAATCGTCAATACCTGTGGATCAAGATCTTTTAAGCGGCGATCGGTGAGCCCTCGATGGCCGGTGTCTCCTCGGGGCGTTCGGCGAGTCTGC
>NZ_JBGCBZ010000045.1:0-17710 GCF_041262585.1 Planotetraspora sp. GP83
AACGGGACTCCTGATGATCTTCTGGCTTGGTCGCAAGATGATCTATCAGAAGTCCCGTTGCTTCGTCATCAGGGCTTGACGGACGGCCGATCAGTTAAATGCAACGGCGTTGGAGGGTTGGTAGTTTGGGGGTGTGGGCCGGGACAACCAGATCGTGCTTCTCTTCGACGGAGACTGCGCCTTCTGCCAGATGTGCGTCAACGTGGGGCGGAAGTCCCTGGCGTACATGCCCGGCGTACGCGCCTGGCAGTTCGCCGATCTCGGGGCGCTCGGACTGACCCGAGGCGAGGCGGCCGCTTCGGTCCAGCTCGTCGGGCCGAATGGCCTGCACGCCTCGGGCGCTCGCGCCATCGCGGTCATGCTCTCCCTCCAGCCCCACCCCGCATGGCGTACGGCCGGCCGGATCATGCTGACGCCGCCGGTGAGCTGGGTGGCCGAGACGGGTTATCGCCTGGTCTCCCGCTACCGCCACCACCTCCCGGGAACCCCAGGCGCGACGGCCGTGTGACCCCCCGGTTGCCGGATGTGGGAAGGGAACCGCCGCCCAACTGTCCGATGATCGGTATATGCCGGGACGGCCCGCCGCAGGACCATGGCGGGCATGACAGCAGTAGTGAAGACCGAGGGACTCACCAAGTTCTACGGCACGCGGAAGGGCCTTGAGGACCTCACGCTGGACATCCAGCCGGGGGAGGTCTTCGGATATCTGGGTCCGAACGGCGCGGGAAAGACGACGACGATCAGGCTGCTCCTGGACGTCATCCGCCCCACGTCGGGCCGGGCCACCGTCCTCGGCGCGGACACGCGGGACTCCTCGGTGCGGGCCCGGATGGGGTACCTCCCCGGCGAGCTCTCCCTCGAAGGCCGGGAACGGGCCCGCGACTACCTGACCTTCATGGCCGACATCCGGGGCGGCGTGAGCCGGGCGCGGATCGACGAGCTGGCCGAGCGGCTCGACGCCGACCTGTCGATCAGGATGGGCGAGCTCTCCAAGGGCAACAAGCAGAAGGTCGGCCTGATCCAGGCGTTCATGCACGAGCCGGAGTTGCTCATCCTCGACGAGCCGACGAGCGGCCTCGACCCGCTCGTCCAGCAGGAGTTCCTCGCGATGCTCCGGGAGGTGCGCACCTCCGGCCGGACCGTCCTCATGTCGTCGCACGTCCTCGCCGAGGTCGAGCACGTCGCCGACCGGGTGGGCATCGTGCGCGCGGGCCGGCTGGTCGCGGTGGAGGACGTCGCCGCCCTGCGCGAGCGGGCCGTACGCCACGTGGAGTTCCACTTCGACGCGCCCGTCCCCAAGGAGGCGTTCGAGGGGCTCCCGGGCGTCCGCGACCTCGTCGTGGACGGCGCGAGCCTCCGCTGCACGATCGACGGCCGCCCGGACGCGCTCATCAAGGCGGCGGCGAAGTTCACCGTGGTCCACATGGTCAGCGCCGAGCCCGACCTCGAAGAGATCTTCCTGACCTACTACAGCGAGGAGGACGCCCACCATGCCCACGCTGGTGCGTAAGACCCTGCGCGAATACCGCCGCGCCGTCATCGGCTGGTCCGCCGGGATCTCGGCGTTCCTCCTGCTCTACCTCTCGATCTACCCGAGCATCCGGGCCAATCCCGACTTCTCCCAGCAGGCGGCCCTGTCGAAATATCCGGGTGCCCTGAAGGACCTCATGGGCGGCCTGGCCGACATCGCCTCGGGGGAGGGCTACCTCCAGGCGGTGGCCTACCAGCTCCTCGTGCCGCTGCTGCTGATCATGTCCGCGGCGATCCTCGGCAACCGGGCGATCGCGGGTCCGGAGGAGAACGGGACGCTGGAGCTCACGCTGACGCTCCCCATCGACCGCAAGCGGCTCGTCCTGGAGCGCTGGCAGGCGCTGTTCCTCGGTCTGCTGGTCATCGCGGTCGTCACGCTGGCCGTGATCCTCGCGATGGCCGCCAAGAGCGACATGCGCGTGCCGGCGGGCAACATCGTCGCCGCCCACACGGGGCTGTTCCTTGTCGCGCTGTTCTTTGGCACGGTCGCGCTGACGGTCGGGGCGGCCACCGGCGGCAAGGGTCTCGCGCTGGCCGTCGCCGGTGGCTACGCCGTGGCCGGCTATGTGATCGAGACCCTCGGCAAGAGCGTGGACGCGATCGCGTGGCTCCGCTGGCTCTCGCCGTTCCACTACTACCTGGACGGCAGGCCGGTCTTCTCGGGCTGGCCGGTGGGGGACTACCTTGTCCTGCTGGGCGCGACGGCCGTGCTGCTCCTGACGGCCGTGCTCGCCTTCGAGCGGCGTGACGTAGGGGTTTGATGGACAGCGTTCTCGCTCGCGTGAGCGAGGCGACCGGGGTGCCCGCCGACCTTCTCGGCGGGTACCTTTCCGTGCTGGCGGCCTCGGCCGCGACCGGCAGGCTGCCCGGCCGCTCCGACATGGACGATCTGAAGGCGTGCGGCGCCCTCGCGGCCGAGCGCGGCATCCCCCTCCGCGTGCTCGCCGACGCCTGCCTCCACGCGGCGGAGCTCACCGCGGGAGGAGCCTTCGCGGCCGTACGGCGGAGCATGGCGGCCTTCGCGGAGGGATACGAGGAGGCCCAGCTCACGGCCATCCGAAAGGAGGACGACGCCCGCCGCGAGTTCGTCGACGACCTGCTGCAGGGCCGGGCCGACGCCCGGCGGGCCGAGCACTTCGGCCTGCGGCTGGCCGAGGCCTACGTGGTGACCGTGGCCAGGATGACCGCGCCTCTGGCCCCGGGCGACCCGCTGATCAGGACGATCGAGCAGGCGCTGGTCGCCCGGTTCGGCTCGCACAACATCCTGGTGGCGGCCAGGGACGGCCTGCTCGTCTGCGCCTCCCCGGCGTCGCTGACCGCCGCCACCGGAGAGTTCACCCACCACGTCCGGTCGGCGCTGTCGTCCCAGGCATCGCGTCCCTCCTGGCGGATCGGCGTCGGGAGGCCGCACCACGGGCCTGGCGGCATCGTCACGTCCTATCGGGAGGCGTCGAACGCCATCGACCTCGGCGAGCGGCTCGGCCTCCGGGCCCAGGTGCTCAAGGCGGCCGACCTCCTGGTCTTCCCCGTCCTGCTAAGGGACAGGGGCGCGATCGTGGACCTCGTCTCCACGGTGCTCGGCCCGCTCACCGAGGCCCGCGGCGGGCCCGAGTCGCTGCTGGAGACGCTGGAGGCCGTCTTCGCGTCGCAGGGCAACCACACCGCGGCCGCCCGCAGGCTCGGCGTCAGCACCCGCGCGATCACCTACCGGCTGGAGCGGATCCGCAGGCTGACCGGGTTCTCGCCGACCGACCCGACCCAGCGGTTCACCCTGGAGACGGCGGTGCTGGGCGCGCGGCTGCTCGACTGGCCCGCCCAGCCGCTGATCTGACTCCCTCCTGGCAAGGGTGGGTGATCGCGTAGTTAGGGCGTCGGCGTGGCCTCTGTCCTACTATTCGAGCCGTGCTCACCCCTCTCCAGCTCGTCCGGCGGTCCACCGGGCTGCTCGTCGGGCTCGGCGCGTTCGCCTGCGCCCTGACCTTGCTCTATCTCGCGTCGAGCTCCGTCATGGGGATCGGCGGGAGTTGCGGGTCGGGCGGGCCGTACGTCATCGCGACGCCATGTCCCACGGGGATCGCCTGGATCGTCCCGGTCTCGATCTTCGGCGGCATCGTCGCGCTGGGCGTCTACGCGGCCAGCGTGCTCCCGGTCGGTCCCCGGCTCACCTGGCTGGCCTGGCCCGCGCTGTTCCTCAGCCTCGGCTACGCCTTCCTCGACTCCAGCCTCGGCCCCGAGACGGGCGTCGACTGGAGCTTCATGGTCTGCGCCGTGCTGTTCATCCTCATGGGCGGCGTTCCGCTGCTCTTCCTCGCGAACCGGGACACCTTCCGGCGAGTCTTCTGGGGTACGGCTCCGCCCGCCGTGCCGGGAAGCCTGCGGCCGGGCGAGGTCCGCTGGACCACCACGGTGGAGCTCCCCGGCGACCGGGACCGAAACCGGGACCGGGTCAGGAACCGCCCCCTCGCCCCGGTCACGCCGGAGCCCGCGGGCGGGTCCGGCCTCGTGAGCGAGCTCGAACGGCTGGCCGCCCTGCACCGGGCCGGCCAGCTCGACGACGCCGAGTATTCCGCCGCCAAGAAACGACTACTGAACGGCTCACACTGAACGCCTCAAACTTGAATCACTCAAGTTTGTGCGACTCAAGTTTGCACGACTCGCACCGATAGGGGTCACGCTGATGAACGTCACCGCGGTCCGGGCGCTGTCGATCGCCCTTCACATGATCGCCATCGCCGGCGGCATCTATCTCGGCGTGCTGATCTTCCACGCCGCCACGTAGGCGACATCAGGCCACGTAGGCCGCCCACGTAGCCCTACGGGATCAGCAGGAGCTTGCCGGTCGTGCGGCGGGCCTCCAGGTCGTCGTGCGCCTGCCGTACGTCGGCCAGGGGGTAGCGCTGGGAGATGTGCACCTTCAGCGCGCCCGACGCCACCCAGCCGAGCACGTCGCCCGCCCGCGACAGCAGCTCCTCGCGCGTCGCGGCGTAGTGGCCGAGCGAGGGCCTCGACAGGAACAGCGAGCCACCGGCGTTGAGCCGCTGCGGGTCGAAGGGCGGGACCGGCCCGCTGGCCGCGCCGTACAGGACCATCATGCCGAGCGGGCGCAGCGACGCCAGCGAAGCGTCGAAGGTGGTGGCTCCGACGCCGTCGTACACCACGTGCGCGCCGGAGCCGGTGAGCTCCTTGACGCCCTCCGCGAAGTCGTCGTAGCCGAGCACCTCGTCGGCCCCGGCCTGGCGGGCGAGCTTCTCCTTCTCGGGCGAGGACACCGTGCCGATCACCCGGGCGCCGCGCAGCTTGGCCATCTGCGTCAGCAGCAGCCCCACTCCGCCCGCGGCGGCGTGGACGAGCACGTCGTCCCCTGGCCGTATCGGATAAGTCGAGTGCGAGAGGTAGTGGGCGGTGAGCCCCTGGAGCAGGACGGCGGCGGCCAGCTCGGGCGACAGCCCCTCGGGGAGGAGGATCGCCTTGTCCGCCGGGATGACGGCCTTCTCGGCGTAGGAGCCGACCACGTTGACCCATCCGACCCGGTCACCCACGACGACGTCGGTCACCCCGGGGCCCACGGCCGCCACCGTGCCCGCGCCTTCCGAGCCCGGCGTGAGCGGCAGCGGCAGCGGGTAACGGCCCTCCCGGTGGTAGACGTCGGCGAAGTTGATCCCGATCGCCGCCACGTCGATCAGGACCTCGCCCGGTCCGGGGGCGGGGTCCGGGCGCTCGACGTATTGCAGCACCGAGGAATCACCGTATGTGGGGACGACGACCGTACGCATTGCGTAACTCCTGTCTGAAGGCTCGCTATCTCTCGTCCCAACCTCCGGTCCCGCACTCGTTGTTCCCGTCGCCTGGGGGATCAGCCGCGCCCCGACACCAGCAGGCGCAGCAGGGCCAGATCGACGCTCTCCAGGGACGGGACGTGGACTATCCCATCAGGCACGGGGACCACCCCATCACCCGGTACGGCTCCGGCCCCGCCCGCCACGATGACCGCGCACCCGGCGGCGCGGGCGGAGGCCACCCCGGCGGGGCTGTCCTCGATCGCCACGCAGCAGGCCGGGTCGACGCCGAGCCTTCCGGCGGCGGTCAGGTAGGGGTCGGGGGCGGGCTTGTTCCTCGGGCTGTCCCCGGCCGCGATCGAGAGGCGGAACCCGCCGACCGTCTCCAGCACCATGTCGACGATCGACCGGGGCGACGCGCTGACCAGGGCCGCCGGGACGCCCGCCGCGCCCAGCGAGTCCAGCAGGGCGACGGCTCCCGGCAGGGTCGTCACCCCCGCCTCGACCCTGACGGTGAACGCCCGCGTGAGCATGCCCTCCACCTCACGCGGCCCCGCATCCTCCAGACCTCCGGCTCCGACGAGATACGCGGCGGCGTCCTCGACTGGGAGGCCGAACAGCGCCTCCCGGTCCGACGGCGTCAGCGCGAACCCGAGGCCCTGCGCCACTTCGGCGCAGGCCTCCCACCACAGGCCCTCGGTGTCCACGACGGTGCCGTCCATGTCGAGCAGGACGGCGCCCAGCTCGTCACAGGTCATCGTTTCCCGCAACCGAGACCAGCACCGGCCGCTCGACCAGGGCGACCCGTACGGCGGTGCCGGGCGCCAGCCGTACGGAATGGTGGCCGGGCACGTCGGCGAGGGCCTCGCTGCCGTCGGGGAGCTGGACCCGCAGGCGGGCCGTCGAGCCGCGGAAGGAGGAGACCAGGACCTTCCCGTCGCCGTCCTCGTCGGGCGTGAGCAGCACGGCCTCCGGCCGGATCAGCACGTTCACGTCCGCCGAGTCCGGGACCGGGCCCTCCACGGGCAGCTCCTGTCCGAGGACCGTCACCTTGTCTCCCGAGACGCGGCCGGGCAGGTGGTTCATCGTGCCGACGAACTCGGCCACGAACGGCGTCGCGGGCCGGTCGTACAGCGTGGCCGGGTCGGCGACCTGCTCCAGGCGGCCCGCGCGGAGCACGGCCACCCGGTCGGCGACCGACAGGGCCTCCTCCTGGTCATGCGTCACGAAGATCGTCGTGATGCCGAGGGAGAGCTGGAGACGGCGGATCTCCTCCCGGAGGTTGACCCGGACCTTGGCGTCGAGGGCCGACAGCGGCTCGTCCAGGAGGAGGACCCGCGGCTCCAGCGCGAGCGCCCGGGCGAGCGCGACGCGCTGCTGCTGGCCGCCGGAGAGCTGGTGCGGGTACCGCTCCCCGATCGAGGGCAGGCCGACCAGCTCCAGCAGTTCCTGGGCGCGGGCGTGCCGCCTGGCCGTGGGCGCCTTGCGGACGCGGAGGCCGAAGGCCACGTTGTCCTTGACGTTCAGGTTGGGGAACAGGCTGTAGGACTGGAAGACCATGCCCGCGTCGCGGCGGTTGGCGGGAACCCGCGTGATGTCCGACCCGTCGACCAGGATCTCGCCCTCGTCCGGGTGCTCGAATCCGGCCAGGCAGCGCAGGGCGGTCGTCTTGCCGCACCCCGACGGGCCGAGCAGGGCGAGCAGCTCGCCGGGCTCGGCGGTCAGGTCCAGCCCGTCCAGCGCGACGGTGTTCCCGAACCGCCTGCGCAGCCCGCGGAACTCGACCCGGGCCCCGTTCATTTACCACTCCTTTGCCTTGCTCCGGCTGAGGACAGGGCGAGCAGCAGCAGCCAGGTGATCAGCAGGCTGAACACCGAGACGGCCACCGACACCTGGGCCTGCGAGCCGGAGATCGTGTAGATCCAGACGGGGAAGGTCTGGAAGCTGAGCAGCCGGGCGATCGTGAACTCTCCCAGCACGAGCGCCAGCGTGAGGAACGACGCGTTGGCCAGGGCGGCCCTCAGGTTGGGCACGATCACCCGGAGCAGCAGGTGCGGCCACGAGGCCCCGAGGTTCCTGGCGGCTTCGACGAGCGTGCTCGCGTCGATGGCGCTCAGCCCGGCGTCCAGCGCCCGGTAGACGAACGGCAGCGCCAGAACTACGTAGGTGAGCACCAGCACGACCGGGAAGTCGGGGTTCTGGATCGAGATGATCGTCTGGTAGAACGGCGTGCTCGCCAGGTAGTCGGGGCCCCACTGGAGGACCTTGCTGATCCCGGCGACGAACGTGATCGGGGGCACGACCAGGGGGAGCGTGCACACGACCTCCAGGATCGGCCGCAGCCTCGGGATGCTGAGCCGTACGGCGAGCATCGCGGGCAGCGTCAGGAGCAGGACCACCACGATGGTGGCGACTCCGAGCCCGAGTGAGAGCAGGAGCGCGCGCCCGAAGCCCTCCGCCGAGAAGATCTGCCCGTAGGCGTCCAGCGTGACGCCCTTGCCGGGCGTCTTGACCGTGAACGCGAACGATGCGATGAGGGGGACGAGGAAGTAGACGGCGGCGACCAGCAGGATCGCGCCGCGCCAGACTCTGATCCGGCGCGGCCGGCCGGGCGCGGGTGTCGCCTTCGTGGCCGCCGGGAGGGTCTGCGGACTCAGCGCAGCCATCGGGCGCTCCTTCGCTGCAGCGGGAGGTAGACCGCCATGACCAGCCCCGCGACCAGGATCATGTCCAGGCTGAGGGCCAGCGCGACGTTCTCGTGGCCGATGAGGACGTTGCCGGACAGCGCGTTGGCGATCTGCAGGGTGACCAGCGGGACGGCCGAGCCGACCATCGCCTGCGCCGTCGCGTAGGCCGCGAAGGAGCCGCCGAACAGCAGCACGACCCCGCCGAGCAGCGTCGGCGTGAGGACCGGGACCCCGACGTACCGCCAGAACTGCCACGCGCTCGCGCCGTTGTTCTGGGCCGCCTCCCGCCACTGCGGGCGCAGGCCGTCGAGCGCCGGCACGACCACGAGGACCATGAGCGGGATGGAGAAGTACAGGTAGACCAGGGCGAGGCCCCAGAAGTTGTACAGGCTCCACCCCCGGGCGTCGAGGCCCAGGGACGTGGTGATCACACCGGAGTTTCCGAGGGTGGCGATCCAGGCGAAGGCCAGGGGCACGCCGCCGAAGTTGGACAGCACGCCCGAGGCCGTGAGGACCGCCTCGCGCAGCGCCCGGAACCGGGAGGTCACCACGGCCTGCGCGAGGAACGTGCCGAGCACGGCGCCGACCACCGCGACGAGCGCCGAGAGCTTCACGCTCCCGAGCAGCGCGGTGAGGTAGGCGCCCTGAACCGACTCGGCGACGTTGGCCGTGCTGACCGCGCCGCCCCGGGTGAACGTCCCGCCGAGGATGACCACGAGCGGGACGCCGAACACGAGAGCGACGAAGGCCAGCAGCGGGACGGTCGCGAGCCAGCTCTTCGACCGGGGTACGTTGGCCACGGACGTCAGCCCGAGACCGCCGCGCCCCAGCCGCCGGCCAGGGTCTCCTTGGCCTTGTCGACCTGGGCGGGGGTGGGGAACGCCGGGGTGCCGTCCACCTTGGGAAGCTGGGCGACCAGGGCGGCGTCGGCGCTGCCGTCCGACTGCATCGCGGGCAGGAGCACCGGGCGGGCGTAGCCCTTCAGCCACAGGTTCTGGCCCTCGGGGCTGTAGAGGAACTCCTCCCACAGGCGCGCGGCGGCCGGGTGGGGAGCCGACTTGCTGATCGCCTGGGCGTAGAAGTTGGCGTACTTGCCGTCCGACGGGATGGCGACCTTCCAGTCGATGCCCTTGCCGGAGAACTCCTTGGCGTAGCTGGCCTGGAGGTAGTCCCAGTCGATGGTGATCGGGGTCTCGCCCTTCTCGACCGTGGCCGGGGTGGCCTCGACGGGGCTGAAGTTGCCCGCCTGCTTCATCTTCTTGAAGAAATCGATGCCGGGCTGGATGTCGTCGAACGAGCCCTGGTTGGCCAGCGACGCCGCGTAGACGCCCGCGAAGGCGGCCCCGGCCTTGGTCGGGTCGCCGTTCAGGGCGACCTTGCCCTTGTAGTCGGGCTTCAGCAGGTCGGCGAACGTCTCCGGGCAGACCTTGACCCGCTTGGCGTCACAGCCGATCGAGATGTAGCCGCCGTAGTCGTAGTACCACGCCCCGCTGGCCTCCTTCTGGCCATCGGGGATCTTGTCCCAGCTCTGCACCTTGTAGGGGGCGAACAGGCCCTCCTGCGCGCCGCTCAGCGCGAAGGCGCTGCCGAGGTCGAGCACGTCGGGGGCGCGGCCCTGGCCCTTCAGGGTCTTGACCGCGTTGATCTCGTCCGAGCTGGAGCCGTCGGGGTTGTCGCTGTTGACCTTGATGCCGTATTTGGCGGTGAACGCCGTGATCATCTCACCGTAGTTGGCCCAGTCCGGCGGGAGGGCTATGACGTTGAGCGCGCCCTCCTTCTTGGCCGCCTCGACCAGCTTGTCCAGCCCGCCGAGGTCCTGCGCGGAGGTCGCCGTCGCGGCCTTGGAGCCGCCGTCGGCACTCGAGGCGCCGGTTTCGGGCTTGGGGGCGGCGCCGCACGCGGCGATCACGGAGGTCGTTATGGTGAGGGCGGCCAACAGGCCGGCGGTACGTGTGGACAACGGTGCCTCCCACTGAGATATGTGGATCGAACCTAAGCGAACTTGTACAAACAAGCCAGACCAAGTAAGTCCCATGTCGATGTCAGCCAAATGAACAGAAGGGGCCGCGGCGATGGCGCGTTATGAACAGATCGCGGGAGACCTGCGGGACGCCATCATCTGCGGGGACTATCCCATCGGCGCCCAGCTTCCGTCGGAGGCCGAGCTGGCCGCGCGGTTCTCGGCCGCCAGGGGTACGGTCCGCCAGGCCGTGGCCGTGCTCGTCGCCGAGGGGCTCGTCGGGTCCCGGCAGGGTGCCCGGCGGATCGTGCTCGGCAGCGAGCGCAGCCAGAGCTTCGCCGAGCTGCACAGCTTCGCCCAGTGGGCGCGCTCCATGGGCTATCGGGCGAGCGGCATCGTGCTCGCCTCCCAGCGCCGCCCCGCCACCTCCTCCGAGGCCGTACGGCTGGCCGTCGCCCCCGGCGACGAGGTCCTGTCCGTGCTGCGGCTGCGGCGGCTCGACGGCGAGCCCGTGCTGATCGAGCGGACGGTCTACGCCGGCTGGATCGCGCCGGCCGTGGAGAAGCTCGACCCGTCGTGCGAGTCCGTCACGCAGGAGCTCTACGAGTCGGTCGGCCTGGTCTTCGCGTACGGCGAGCACCTGATCGACGCCGTCGCCGCGGGCGCCGAGGAGGCCCGGCTGCTCGGCGTCCGCCGTGGCAGCCCTCTGCTCCGCCAGCGGCGCACCACGACCACCCAGGAGGGCCGTCCGGTCGAGTGCTCCGACGACCGCTACCGCGCCGGGAGCGTCACCTTCAGCATCCGGAACTCCACCTCGGCCAACTCCCTCGTCCGCCGCGCGGCGGAGTGAACTTGCGTTCGATCTTCTGGGAACGTATGTTCGAAGTAGCGGCAATTCTGCCCGATTGATCCGCCCGTCTTCCCCCGGGTGCCACGCAGCCACAGGGAGAAGGCGTCTTGAGCAGACTTTACGGCGATCCGATCGAGGTGTGGGTCCGGGACGGTCAGCCTGCTCAGTTCGTCTGGCGGGACCGGCTCTACACCGTTCGCGAGATCCAGGACCACTGGGTGGTCGCCCGCGAGTGGTGGAAGACCACCGACGCCGACCCGGGAGAGCGGCGGTTCTGGCGGGTGGAGGCCGCGACAGGCAAGGAGATCGGCACCTACGAGGTGCGCTTCGACACCGCCGGCGATGGCTGGCTCCTGCTGAGGGCCTGGGATTGATGACCCCGTTCACGGCCTCGTTCGCCCACCTCCACACCGCCTCCGCGTACTCGCTCCGGTACGGCACGGCGTTCCCGGGCGTGCTCGTCCGGCGGGCGGCCGAGCACGGCATGGACCGGCTCGCGCTGACCGACCGCGACGGCCTCTATGGCGCGGTCAAGCACGTCCAGGCCTGTCACGAAGCGGGCATCGCCCCGATCGTCGGCGTGGACCTCGCTCTCCAGGGCGGCCAGGGGGATCAGGGGGACCGGGCGCGGATCGTCGTGCTCGCGCGCTCCGACGGCTGGGCCGCCCTCTGCCGTCTGGTCACGGCCGCCCACCACGCCGGCGAGCGCGGCGAGCCGTACGTGACTCCCGGGATGGTCGCCGAGCACGCCTCCGGGCCCGGCGGGCTGGTGGTCATGCTCGGGCCACGCTCGGGCGTCGGCCGGGCGATCGCCGAGCGGCGGGACGACCAGGCGCGCGCCCTGCTGACCGCCTGGCGCTCCGTGGTGCCCGACCTGGTCGTCGAGCTCGTGGACCACTACGGCTACCGCGACACGAACAACGCCACCCGCATGCTCGCCCTGGCCGACTCCCTGGGCGTGCCCGCCGTGCTGACCAACGCGGTCCGCTACCTCGACGCCGCCGACCACCAGATCGGCAACGTGCTCGACGCGGCGCGCAAGCTCGTGCCCCTCCACGCCCGGCACATCGAGCAGCCCACCGCCCACGCCTACCTCAAGGGCGGCCGCGAGATGGCCCTTGTGGCCGCCCGCATCTGCGGCGGCGACCCGGACCGGGCCGGGCGGCTACTCGCGGAGACCCGCCGCGTCGCGGACGATTGCGTGCTCGACCCCGTCGAGATCGTCCCGCTCCTGGAGCCCGATCGGCCGAAGCTCCACCTCCCCGAGATCGGCGAGGACCCGCTCCCGCTGCTGCGGCACCGCTGCGAGGACGGGCTGATCGACCGCGGCATGGCCCGCTCGGCCGACGCCAGGCGGCGCCTCGCCGACGAACTGCGCATCATCGAGAAGAAGCGGCTGTCCGGATATTTCATCGCCGTCGCCGGCATCACCGACATGATCCGCTCGATGGGCGTCCGCTGCGCCATCCGCGGGTCCGGAGCGGGCAGCCTGGTCAACTACCTCATCGGCATCGGCGAGGTGAACCCGCTCCAGCACGGCCTGCTGATGGAGCGCTTCCTGTCCGAGGGCCGCCGGGGGCTGCCCGACATCGACGTCGACGTGGAGTCGGCCCGCCGCCTCGACTGCTACCGCGCCATCCTCGGCCGGTACGGCGAGGCCCGCGTCGCCTGCGTCTCCATGATGGAGACCTACCGGGCTCGTAGCGCGCTCCGCGACGTGGGCGCGGCCATGGGCCTGCCCCCGCACGAGATCGACGTCATCGCCAAGGCGTTCCCGCACGTCCGGGCCAAGCAGATCAGGGCCGCGCTGTCCGACCTGCCCGAGCTGCGCGACAGCGGGCTGAACGACCGGTCGCTGCAGACGGTGTTCCGGCTCGCCGAGAGGCTCGACGGGCTGCCCAGGCACATCGCGCTACACCCGTGCGGCGTGCTGATCGGCAACTCCTCGCTCCGCGACCGCACGCCGGTGGAGCGCAGCCTGCTGGACTTCCCGATGTCGCAGTTCGACAAGGACGACGTCGAGGAGGCGGGCCTGCTCAAGCTCGACGTGCTCGGCGTGCGCATGCAGTCGGCGCTGGCCTACTCCATCAAGGAGATCGAGCGCGTCGACAACGAGAAGATCGACCTGGACGCCGTCCCCCACGACGACGAGGCCACCTACGACCTGATCCGTGCCAGCCGTACGCTCGGGTGCTTCCAGATCGAGTCGCCCGGCCAGCGGGAGCTGGTCGCCAAGCTCGAACCCCGCACGATGCACGACCTGATCGTGGACATCTCGCTCTTCCGGCCGGGCCCGGTCAACTCCGACATGGTCACGCCGTACCTGGAGGCGAGGCACGGCTTCCGCGAGCCGCACTACCCGCACGAGAAGCTGCGGGACGCGCTCAGGGAGACCTACGGCGTGGTCGTCTTCCACGAGCAGGTCCTGAAGATCATCGATGTCATGACCGAATGCGGGCTCTCGGACGCCGAGAAGGCCCGCCGCACCCTCGGCACCCCCGAGGGCAGGGAGATCGTCAGGTCCTGGTTCGTGCCGGTCGCCAGGCGGAACGGCTTCGCCGAGGCCACGGTCGAGAACGCGTGGAAGGTGCTCGACGCGTTCGGCGGGTTCGGGTTCTGCAAGGCCCACGCGGCGGCGTTCGCGCTGCCCACCTACCAATCGGCCTGGCTCAAGCGGCACCACGCCGCCGCGTTCTTCGCCGGAGTGCTCACCCACGAGCCAGGCATGTACCCCAACCGCGTGATCCTCGACGAGGCCCGCCAGTGCGGCGTCGACATCCTCCCGCTCGACGTCAACCGGTCCGGGACGGACTGGCTCGTCGAGAGGACGGGCCCGGCCGCCGCCCCAGCCCCCGCCGCCGGGCAGCGCCCGCCCGGCGGGCTCAGGATCGAGGAGATCGGGCGCGGGTACGGCCTGCGCGTGCCGCTCTCGGCCGTCAGGGGGGTGAGCCAGGCCGAGGTGAGCCGGATGGTCGCCGGCCAGCCGTACACCTCGATGGCCGACTTCTGGGACCGGGCCCGCCCGTCGCGCCCGGTCGCCGAGCGCATCGTGGAGGTCGGCGGGCTCGACGCGGTGTACGGCCTGCGCCCGGGCGAGCCGCGGTGGCGGCCGGGGGAGCTGACGAGGCGCGACCTGATCGCCCAGGTCGGCGCGCTCGACCGGGCCTCTGGGGTGACGGGGAGTTCGGAGGCGGCCGTGCAGCTCCCCATGGGGTTCACCGAGAGCGTCACGCCGGGGGAGCTGCCCGAGATGACCGAGGCGGAGGCGGTCGAGGCCGAGCTCTCGATCCTCGGCATGGACGTCAGCCGCCACGTGGTCCACTTCCACGACGACCTGCTCGACGCGATCGGCGTGATCCGCTCGAAGGACCTGCTCAAGCAGCGGAACGGCGCGGAGATCCTGGTCGCCGGGGTCAAGGTCGCCACCCAGACGCCCGCCGTACGCTCGGGTCAGCGGGTCATCTTCGCCACCCTCGACGACTCCACCGGCCCGATCGACCTCACGTTCTTCGAGTCGGTTCAGGCGCACACCGCGGCGACCGTCTTCGGATCATGGCTGCTGGTCGCCAGGGGAGTGGTCAGGCGGACCGGCGGGAGGGCCGTCTCGCTGCGCGCCGTCCACTGCTGGAACCTGGTCGATCTCGACCGGGTGTGGCGCGCCCCCGGCGGGGGCATCGACGCCGTCCGCGCCATCCTGAACGAAGTGCCCGTCCCCGGCGCGGGCGTGGGCGGGCGCCCCATCGAGTACGGCAACGGCTTCCGGCTGTCGCCCTACTCCGACATCGGCCCTCCGCGCGACGACCACCGGCGACTCTGGCACGCCAGCTCGGGCAGCTCCGGCCCGACGACCGGCCGGTGAGGGGCCTCCCTCAGCGCGGTGAGCTCCCGGACGGTGGCCGCGCACAGGATCGCGGCGACGATCGTGGCCGCCAGGTCGGTCAGGCCGACGCCCGTCAGGTCCCTCCCCGAGTGCGCGGGCCGTACGAACACCAGGAACAGCGCCGCGAGCCAGCTCAGCCACCAGCACGTGAGGAGCACCAGCCAGCGCGCCCGGCTCCGGGCGTCCCGCGCCGGGCGTTCGCCGGCCAGCTCCCGCCACGCCCGGTCCACCAGAAGTGGCGGCACCACCAGGTTGACCCCCGGCAGGAGCCACGCGGCAACCAGCCCGAGACCGGACCCGCTGTATCCGCTGTATCCGCTCTGCGGAGCCTGACGGACGCGCCGGGACCAGACCAGGTAGGCCACCGCGGCGGCGGTGGTCGTCGCGGCCACCGCCATCATCACGATCGCGAACACCGTCACCGCGCCCACCACCTGCCGCGCGCCCGGCGCGTGCGGATCTCCGCCGAACGCCGCGATCTGGTGAGCCAGCCGCCGGCCTCGGACCTCCTCGAACACCGCCAGCGAGGCCATCGTGACGGCCTGAACCGCGAGGCACGCGTACACGGCGACGGCCGCCCTGCTCACGGCGGACCTCATCGCTGGTTTCCCGGCTGACCGCACCGTCGATCGCACCGTTGATTGGAGCGCTGATTGGAGCGTTGATTGGAGCGCTGACCGGCGTGCCGGCCTCGACGTAGGTCTCGATGCAGATCTTGGTGCGGGTCTGGCGGCAGGCTTACCCGGAGGCTGGACCGCCGTCTCGATCGCCGTCTCACCCACTGGCCTCACCGATGACGAGGTGGACCGCATATGTATCTCCCCCCGGCATGCGCGTCGTCCCCCTCACTCCTATCCCATCCGCGTTCCCGCTAATCAGAGCTATTCTATGGTTTACCAGTAGGGAAACTTGAAAGCCGTGTGACAGTGGGCTACGGTCGTCCTCGTGGTCCGTAGCGCGCTCCTCACCTCCCGCGATCACATCGACCTGTGCCGGATGTCCAGCGCGCTCTGTCGTCTTCGAAGCCGTCTTTTGAAGTCGTCTTTGAAGTCCAGCGACTGATCGACCACGACAGGGAGCACACCATGCGCGAGCACGGGCTCACCCGCTTCAGCCGCTCCAGTCGCTTCACCGGCGGCGCTGGCGCCGGTGGACGCGGCGATGCCGCAGTGCTAGGCGGCTTCACTTGCTTTACCGGCTCCACCCGCTCTGTTCGCTTTGTCCGTTGTCTGGCCTCTGCGGGCATCCCCGCTGGCAGGCGGCCGTCGGCGCCCCCCGCCGCGGCGACCGGGTGATCGTGCTCCGCGGACGGTCGTTCCGTCATCGCTCCTGCCGGTGGAGGTGATCGGCCCTCCCCGAGTTCGTACGGCTCCGCCACTGGCTCCCCAAGATCTTGGAGTTGGCCCATGACCATCCGCATAGGCGTGCACAACCACAATCCGTCGCTGTTCTTCCTCTCGCGGCTCGACCACGTCCTCGATGAGCTGGGCGAGGCAGTGGAGCTGTACTTCTACTCCGATCCCACCCGGACGGGCCGCCTGCTGGCCGAGGGCGCCATCGACTTCGGCGGCACCGGCTCCACCCCGCCCCTGACCGCGCAGGCGGCCGGACTGCCGATCGTCTACGCCGTGGCCTCGACCCCGCGCCCCGGCCACGGCGCCCTGGTAGTCGCCAAGGATGGCCCGGTGAGGTCCGTCTCCCAGCTCCGCGGACAGCCCGTCGCGTTCAGAGCAGGCTCCTGGCAGACACACTTCCTGGCCAAGCTCCTGGCCCAGAACGGGCTCTCGTATCGGGACATCGAGCCCCGGCCGGCCGGTCCCGAAGCGGGGGAGTGGCTGCGCTCCGGCGAGATCGCCGCGTGGGTCGCCGAGGGCGCCGACCTCGTCCGGGCCGAGACCCGGACACGTACTCTCGCCGGCACCGCGGGCGTCATCTCCAACCGTTCGGTCTTCTACACCCGCCGCGACTACGCCGAGACCCGGCCCGAGACCGTCGCCGCCGCCGTGCGCGCGCTGCGCCAGGCCGACGCGTGGGCCCAGGCCAACCCCCGCGAGGCCGCCCACCTCACCGTCGAGGCCGTCGGCGGCTCGGTCGACGCCTGGGAGGAGGCACTCAGGCGGCTGCCCTGGCGGCTGGAGCCCGTCTCGGACGAGTTCCTCGCCGAACAGCAGGAGGCGGCCGACGTGCTCTTCGCGAGCGGGTTCCTCACCGATCCCGTCAACGTCTCCGAGGCGGTCGTGCCCTCCCTCGCGCCCTTTGTGACCGCCGCCCTAGCCGAGGCCACCGCACCGTCCCAAGCGGCCGGACGCTCCCTCGCCCCCTTCGTGACCGCCTCCCTTTCCCAAGCCGCCGCAGCCGCCACCGTCCCAGGCCACCCCGCTGTCTGAGCCCCGCCGTGCGTGAGCCGCTGCGCCGTCCAAGGCCATCGCGCCGTCCGAGGCCGCTCCGCGCTCTGAGGCCATCGCGCCGTCTCAGCCCCACCGCACCCTTCGGGCCGCTCTGCTGACCCAAGGCCGCCACGCTGTCCGAGGCTGCCGCTGGGTGCGAGCCGCTGCGCCGCCCTGTCCGAGGCCACTGCCCTGTCCGAGGCCGCCGAGAGCGTCGCGTCGGCAAGAAGCCGCTGTCTGACGGCACGTGAGTTCCTGTAGCCATTCAGCCGCACCCAGCCCAGCCCAGGCAGGGATACAGCGGTGTCCCGCCCCCTTGATCTCAGAAGGGTGGGATGTCCGCTTCCGGGTCTGGTGGACGGGTCCCGGATGGGTGCTGGTCATCGGCCGCTTCCTTGTCGCCGGGCCCGGGCTGCTCGTTGGCCGCTTGCTGGTCGGCGGGCGCGGGCTGGGTGCCGGGCGGCTGCTGGGGCTGCGTTTCTTCGAGCCAGGGTGGGCCGTATTCCCAGGTGGAGGGCAGTGGAAGGTCGTTTTCCGACATGGTCTCCGGGATTTGCGGGATGGTGGGGGTGATCGGTTCGGGGAGGGGTTCGATGATGGGTGGTGGTGTGACCGGGTAGTGGTGGCCGGTGCGGCTGAT
>NZ_JBGCBZ010000046.1:0-15005 GCF_041262585.1 Planotetraspora sp. GP83
TTCGACAATCACACGGTAAAACTACCAACCACCACCGACAAAAACGCCCCGCTATAACGCCGCCAATTCCCGTCAATCGCCACCAATTTGGCGGCGATTGCCAAGCCTGCCTGCCGTGCGGAAATGAGATTTCTAATCCGAAAGGGTATTTGTCTGATGGTCCTGGTGCTGAAGGTCGGCTAGATCTAGCGAGACATCGCATTGATCTTTCGAAGGTCCGGCTGGGGGTGGAGAGGTTCCATCAGTCCTTGATGAGGATGGTTGCGAGCCTGGACAAGGCGGTGTTCGCCCCGGCCGGATCGAAGACGGCGGGGTCGAACTGGCCGGCTGATTCGAGTCCGAGCCATTCCAGCCGTTCCTCATGCTCTTCGTGCTTGGGATCGGCAAGGATCTCGATCAGGCAGTCGTAACCCCAGATGCCCCCGCAGCCTGCGTTTACGTCCGGTTTGTTACCTCCCGATACGGGTATGAACGAAGGCTCCATCGGGGGAGACGGCGGCGGGAGAGCTTCAGAGAAGTGGCCGAGCGAGAGGGCGCCCACGTGCGAGTTGTGCCCACACGACGATCTTGGCGGGCTCGACGACGCGAGGGCGACGGAGGCGGCCACCCGGGGCGAGATCTCCCTCGGCCGGCTCGTCCGGGAGCACAACCCGGAGGGCTGCCGGCTCATCGGTTTCACGACCTACATGGGCACGGTGACGGCCGCCGACGACTGGGACGGCCCGGCCGAGCGCAAGCAGGTGCGGCCCGAGCTTCCCGGCTCGATCGAGGAGCTGTTCCGGGAGACGGGCCACAAGGAGTTCCTGCTCGACTTCGTCCATTCCTACCGGGCGGCGGAGGCCCTGCGGAGCGCCCGCCTTGAGCGGGCCATCGGCGTCATCTACCGGCCTCGGACGGAACTGCGGAGCCACTACTTCCGGACTCGGCTGAAGGGCCAGCCCGCGGGAGGGGCAGAGTGAGGCCTGTGACCGGCCCGCACGAGGGAGGGGCAGAGGAAGGAAGGACAGATGAGCGACGTCGAGGTCAGCGTCCGGATCCCGGCGGGGGACGTCGTGCTCGAGGCCGACGTCGTCGTGCCACGCCCGGCGCACGGGATCGTGCTGTTCGCGCATGGCAGCGGCAGCGGCCGCCACAGCCCGCGCAACCGTTTCGTGGCGCGAGAGCTGCAACGGGCGGGGCTGGCCACGGTCCTGGCCGACCTGCTGACGCGGGAGGAGGAGCGGACGGACGCGGTGACGGGGCGGATGCGCTTCGACATCGGCCTACTCGCGGAGCGGGTGGCCGCGCTGGTCGACTGGCTTCCGGAGGACGAGTTCGCGCGGGGCCTCCGCGCCGGGCTGTTCGGCGCCAGCACGGGAGCTGCGGCGGCGCTGGTCGCCGCGGCGACGCGGCCGGACGTGGTGACAGCGGTCGTCTCCCGTGGAGGGCGGCCCGACCTCGCCGGGGAGTTCCTCCGCCTGGTGCACCAGCCGACGCTTCTGATCGTCGGCGAGCGCGATCCGATCGTCATCGAGCTCAATCGCGAGGCGATGGACAAGCTCGTCGGCGAGGCCCGGCTGGAGATCATCCCTGGCGCGTCACACCTGTTCGAAGAGCCTGGAGCGCTGGAAGCGGTGGCTGGGCTCGCCCGCGACTGGTTCCTCCGCCACCTCGGAGACCGGACCGGGACGGCAGCCCGCTGACCTGGCGAGGCTACGATCGGACGCCATGGAACAGCGCGCGATGGGCAGACTCGGCCGGCAGGTGGGCGTCGTGGGGCTCGGGGCCTGGCAACTCGGAGCCGACTGGGGCGAGGTGAGCGAGGCCGACGCGCTGAACACCCTGCACGCCGCCGTCGACGCGGGCGTGACGTTCATCGACACCGCCGACGTGTACGGCGACGGCCGCAGTGAGAAGATCGTCGGCCGTCTGATCAAGGAACGGCCCGGCCTCACCGTGGCCACCAAGATGGGCCGCCGGGTGCCTCAGACGCCCGAGGCGTACACGCTCGGCAACTTCCGCGCCTGGACCGACCGGTCACGGGACAACCTCGGCGTCGACAGGCTCGACCTGGTGCAGCTCCACTGCCCGCCGACCTCCGTGTTCTCCGACGACGAGGTCTTCGACGCGCTGGACACGCTCGTGGCCGAGGGCCGCATCGCCGCGTACGGCGTGAGCGTGGAGACCTGCGCGGAGGCGCTCACCGCGATCGCCAGGCCTGGCGTGGCGAGCGTGCAGATCATCCTCAACGCGTTCCGGCTCAAGCCGCTCGACGAGGTCCTTCCGGCGGTGGAGAAGGCGGGCGTCGGGATCATCGCCCGAGTCCCGCTGGCCAGCGGCCTGCTCTCCGGCAGGTACGGCCCGCAGACCGTCTTCGGGGAGGACGACCACCGTAACTTCAACCGGCGGGGGGAGTCGTTCGACGTCGGCGAGACCTTCTCCGGCGTGGAGTACGGCGTGGGCCTCCAAGCCGTCGACACGCTCCGGGCGCTCGTGCCGGCCGGCATGACGATGGCTCAGTTCGCACTGCGCTGGGTCCTCGACCAGCCCGGCGTGAGCGTGGTGATCCCCGGCGCCCGCAACCCGGAGCAGGCCAGGGCGAACGTCGCGGCCGACGGCTTTCCTCCGCTGCCGGAGGATGCCCACGCCGCCGTCCGGGCCGGCTACGACGAGCTGATCCGGCCCCAGGTCCACCACCGCTGGTAAGAGCCCGGGTGCCCAGAGCCCCGGCAATGGAGACGCCACTCGCGGGGGAAGTGCCGGTCCCGGGGTGCATCTGACTGCGGGGGTCCCTCCGAAGGACTCTGTGTGGGAGACGCGCGGGAGACGGGTGCCGACCGGCCGAAACACGCCCGCCCCGAGCCGGCCGGATGCCCTGCTCCGGGGGAACCGTCGCCCGCGCCCCGGGCCAGGGCCCGGGGCGCGGCTTGGTGGGTGTTCACCGTCACCGGAACGGTTCTGCTGGCCGCCATGGTGGTCGCCCAGGTCGCCTCGGGTCTCCAGCCGCGACCGGTTCAGCTCACGGGAGTCGTGGTCGTCCTGCTCGCGGCGAGCGCGGTCGCCTACGCGGCGGCGGTCCATACCCTTGCCCGTGCCCTGGGGGCGTTCGCGGCGGCGGTGACCGCCGGATACGCGGCCGAGTGGGTCGGGATCAGGACCGGCGTGCCGTTCGGGGACTACCGGTACACCGGCGTGCTGCAGCCGCAACCGGGCGGCGTCCCGCTGATCGTGGCGCTCGCCTGGGGCGGCATGGGCCTGGCCGCGCACGCGGTGGCAGCCGCCGCGGCCCCCCGGAGCAGGCCGTCCCGGATCGTTCTCGGCGCTCTGGCGCTCACCGCCTGGGACCTGTTCCTCGACCCGCAGATGATCCGGCTCGGTCTATGGGAGTGGACGGACCCCGGCCTCTATCGGGGCGTGCCGGTCAGCGACTTCGCCGGCTGGCTGGTCGTCTCCCTGCTGGTCATGACGTTGATCGACCGGCTCGTCCGGCACCCGGCCGCCCGGAGCCCGGGGCTCGCCGCGGTCTACGCGGTGATGGCGGTCATGGAGACGGTCGGCTTCGCCGCGGTCTTCCAGCCGCCCGACCCGCTGGTCGCCGCCGCCGGCGGCATCTCGATGGGGATGTTCCCGCTGCTGGCCTGGAGGCGTCGATGGCGGAAGTGATCGTGGTCGGAGGCGGGGTCGGGGGCATGGTGTCCGCCCTGCTGCTCGCCCGCGACGGGCACGAGGTCAGGCTCTACGAACGGCTGCCCCGGCTCGGCGGCAAGCTGGCCGAGCACCGGCGCGACGGGTTCACCTTCTCGATCGGCCCGTCGCTGCTCACCCTTCCCGGGCTCTTCCAGGATCTCGGGGTGTCGCTCGACCTCGTGGAGCTGGACGAGCTCTGCCGCTACCGCTTCGCGGACGGCTCGGTGCTGTCGGCCCACCGCGACCCGGAGCGTACGGCAGGCTCCGTGGACCGGCTCTCACCGGGCGAGGGGCAGGCCTGGAGAGCCTATTACCGCTGGGCGCGGGGCTGCTTCGAGGCGTCGCGGCGCACGTTCTTCGCAGGGCCGATCCCGGGCCCGCTCACCCGGCCGCCCGCCGATGCCCGGTTGTCCGATCTGTGGGCCGTCGCGCCGGGCCGTACGCTCCATGGCCTCGCGAGCCGGTTCTTCCGGGACCCGCGCCTCCGCCAGTACGTCGACCGTTACGCCACCTATGCCGGGTCCAACCCTTACCGGGCGCCCGCGGCGCTCGGCTGCGTCCCGGCGATCGAGCACGGCGACGGCGGGTGGTACGTCCCCGGCGGCCTGCCCCGTATCGCCGAAGCTCTCGGAGCGCTGCTCGACAAGGCCGGCGTCGAGGTCCACCTCGGCACCGAGGTCGCCGGAGTGCTCGACGGCGGCGACCGGGTCCGCGGCGTGCGGCTGGCGCCCAGCGGGGAGTCCAACGGGGAGAGGGTCGGAGCCGACGCAGTGATCGTCAACGCCGACGCGGCCGCGCTCTATGGGCGGCTGCTGCCCGACCGCCGGCGCCTGCGCCGGATCGCCGGCCTGGGCCGCTCGTCGTCGGCCTTCCTCATGCTCGCGGGAGTCGAGGGGCGGACGGAGGGGCTTCCCCACCACTCCATCGTGTTCTCGGCCGACTACGAGCGCGAGTTCGCCGACATCTTCGACCGGGGCCTTCCTCCGGAGGATCCGACCGTCTACATCGGCTGCTCGTCCGTACACGACCCGTCCCAGGCGCCCGGCGGCGCGGAGAACTGGGTGATGCTCGTCAACGTCCCCGCTCGCGACCCGAGCCGCTGGCCGATGCCGCCCGAGGCGTACAGCGGCCTGGTGCTCGACCGGCTGGCCGCCCGCGGTCACGACCTGTCGGGGCGGCTCCGGTTCGTCGACCTGTTCACCCCCGCGGACCTGCGCGACCGCTACGGAGCTTGGGGCGGGGCCATCTACGGCGGCGCCTACTCGGGGGCGCTCGCCCCCTTCCGGCGCCCGGGCAACCGGGGGCCTCGGCGCGGCCTCTACCTGGTCGGCGGGTCGGCTCACCCGGGAGGCGGCCTGCCACTGGTGGCGATGGGCGGTCGCATCGTCGCCGATCTCGTGAACGAGGACTTCCCCTCCCTCGGGAAGGGCTCCCGGCAATGAACCGGGCCAGGAAGGAACGTCCGATGAGGCCGCTTGACGTGGCCCAGGCCGTCGCTGCCGTCGCCGTCGGCGTACGGCTCGCACGCGGCCGCCGTCGCCTCCCGCCCCTCGCGCCTGTCCCGCGTTCATGGGCCAGGCCGTTCGTCTCGGTCGTGGTGCCCGCGCGCAACGAGGAGGGGCGCATCGGGCCCTGCCTTTCCGCCATACTCGCCGACCGGGCCGCCGGTGAGGTGATCGTCGTGGACGACCAATCGTCGGACGGTACGGCGAAGCTCGCGGCGGAGATGGGCGCGAGGGTCGTCGCGGGGCAGCCGCCACCCGACGGCTGGGTGGGCAAGCAGTGGGCCCTTCACCAGGGGGTCGAGGCGGCGAGTGGCGAGATCATCGTCACCCTCGACGCGGACACCCGGCCGAAGCCCGGCCTGCTCGAAGCCCTCGTCACGGCCCTGTGCCACCCCGACGGAGAGGGCCAGCCCGAGGGAGAGCGCCACGACCCGGGCCGCCATGGCTCCGGTCATGAGAACGCGGGTTATGAGAGCGTGGGTCATGAGAGCGTGGGTCATGAGAGCGCGGGTCATAAAGGTACGGGCCGTGGCGGTTCCCGGCGCTACGACCTCGTCAGCGCCGGGCCTCGGTTCATCTGCGGCGGGCCCTTGGAGCAGGCATTGCACGCGTCGTTTCTGGCGACGCTCGTCTACCGCTTCGGGCCGATCGGCCCTGCCACGCCGCCGGCGGCACACCGTGTCGTGGCCAACGGCCAGTGCATGGCCTTCCGGAGAGAGGCCATGCGGGCGGCGGGCGGGTTCGCCCGGATCCGGGGGCACATGACCGACGATGTGGCCCTGGCGCGGACTCTGGCCGCGAGCGGCTGGGCGGTCGGCTTCCTCGACGCCGGTGGGCTGCTGGAGGTGGACATGCACGACTCCGTTACCGGCGTGTGGCGGGAGTGGGGACGGTCGCTCCCCTTGCGGGACGTGACCGGCCCCGCCTGGCAGGCGGCCGACCTCGCCGTGGTGTGGCTCACGGCGGCCCTTCCCGTGTTGCGGCTCGTGGCGGGGCGGCCGACCCGGCTGGACCTGGGGCTGATCACGCTCCGGACGCTGCTGGGTTCGGCTCTGCGGGGGAGCTACACGCGGCCGGGCATCGGCGTGCTGCTGTCGCCGCTGCTCGATCCGGTCACCGCCGTACGGCTGACGCAGGCGACGCTGCGGCCGGTGCGCACCTGGCGAAGCCGTACATATCCGCATGTCAGCGGCCATTCGGAGATCATGAGTGGCCGTCCGCAGGCTGTGAGCGGCGCCCGGCCAGCGCCGCCTGCCCGAAACGCAGCCCGATGAGGCACATCAGCGCGCCCGTCCCCGCCACATGCCCGATCGGGGCGAACAGGATCTGCGCCAGCGGGATGACGAACACCCCCGCCCGGGCTCCGATCGCGAATGATCGCGTGAGCAGGCTGGTCAGGACGAGGACGCCGACGGCGAGCAGGAACGCGGGCGGGCAGATGACGGCGAATCCACCGGTGAACGTGAGGATCGACCGTCCGCCCCTGAAGCCCGCGAACACGGGCCAGGCGTGTCCGATCATCGCGGCGGCCACGGCGGCGTACACGGGGATCGTGCTCGGCCCCGCCACCACCCCCAGCCCGGTGGTGTGGGCCCCGCTCGCCCACAGCCCGAGCAGCCCCGCCAGGGCGCCCTTGCCCATGTCCCCGCAGAAGACCGGCGCGGACGCCCGCCGGCCGAGTTGCTCCTTGACGTTCCAGAAGCCGGGGTTGCGGTCCCCGCGCTCACGCGGGTCGAAGCCGTGCACGCGGGCAACCAGCACGGCCACCGGCACTGAGCCGAGAAGGTAGCCGCCGATGACCGCGACCAGCAGGGGAACGATCGCCACGTTTCACCTCAACAGATATGCGGATCTCGGTGCCATGCGGCACATGGCGTTCGACCGGCCGGTGCTGCGCCGCACGAGCGGGTTGCTGTTCTGGCGGCTGCTCGGCACCGGAAGAGGCACGTCGATGAGTCTCGGCGCGGACCCGCGCCGCTGGGCCCTGTTCGCGGTCTGGCGCGACGAGCGGTCGCTCCGCGAGTTCCTTGAGCGCTCGCCCATCCCGGCCCGCTGGCGGCGGGAGGCGCAGGAGTCCTGGCAGGTGCGGCTCGCGCCCCTCGCCTCGCGCGGCCGGTGGAACGGCGTCGACCCGTTCGCCATCACCCCGGCGGCCGGGCCGTACGGCCCAGCCGACGGCGGGCCGATCGCCGTGCTGACCCGGGCGTCGATCCGGCCCTCGCGCATGGTCGCCTTCTATCGGTCGGTTCCCAGGGTGGACCGGCTCCTGCGTGAGCAGGACGGCTGCCTGGCCTCGATCGGCATGGGGGAGTGGCCCCTGGTCAGGCAGGCCACGTTCTCGCTGTGGCGTGACGCCGCCGCCGTCCGCGACTTCGCCTACCGGGGGCGGGCCCACCAGCAGGTGATCGAGCGGGTCCGCGCGTACGACTGGTACTCCGAGGAGCTGTTCGCCCGGTTCGTCCCCTACGGCAATGAGGGAACCTGGGACGGAGCCGACCCCCTCGCCCGGTGACCCCTTGATCCGGGGATGCGACGTCATGTGGCGGGATCCACCGTGAGGTGGTCCCTGACGCGGGCGACGACCCCGCCCTCGGCCAGGTCACGCGCCACCACGCAGGCCCGCGCGATCGTCCCCGCCCTGGAAGAGCCGTGGGCCACCACCACGGTGCCGGTCAGCCCGAGAAGCGCCGCGCCGCCGTGCGTCTCCGGGTCGTAGTGCCGGGCCACCTCCCGCAGCTCCTCCGCCCGCGCGATTCCGGCCGCCGCCGCCATGGTCAGCGCCGCCCGGACCGTCCCCTCGACGTTCTTGAGGACCACGTTGCCGGTGAAGCCGTCCGCGACGATCACGTCCACGGTCCCGGCCAGCACGTCGTGGCCTTCGACGTTGCCGTAGAACCGGAACGGCAGCCTTCCGGGAAAGGACAGCCCCACGCCGCGCAGCAACTCCTCCGTCCTGCGGGTCAGCCGGTTTCCCTTCCCGGGCTCCGAGCCGATGGACAGCAGGCCCACCAAGGGGTCGGACACTCCCAGCACGAGCTCGGCGTAGGAGGAGCCGAGAAGCGCGAACTGGGCCATCATCTCCGGCGTGGGGTCGGAGGTCGCGCCGGCGTCGACCAGGACCGTGGCTCCGCCGGTGACCGAAGGGAGCGCCACGGCAAGCGCGGGCCGGAGCACGGTCGGGGCCGTGCCGAGCCTGGTGATCGCGCTCACCACGACCGCCCCGGTGGAGCCCGCCGACACGAAGGCCGCGCCCGCGCCCTCCCTCACCAGGTCGCAGCCGACCGCCAGGCTGGAGCCGCCTCTGGCGACCGCCCCGGCTCCCCGTTCGCTCATCGGGACGACGTCGTCGGCGTGCGTCACGTCGATCTCGCCGACGGCGCCGAGCTCTGCCAGCTCTCGCCGGATCACTCCGGCCTGGCCGACGAGGACGACGGGGACGCCGTGTTCCCGCGATGCCGAAACCGCTCCTCGCACGGTCTCCGTGGGACCGTGGTCACCGCCCATGGCGTCGACGACGACTGACTTGGCCATCCATCCTCCCGGCGGACTCGCACGATCTGCGGGGGCCTCACGTCAGGGGACCACGATGGTCACGCGGCGCTCGGCCCTGTCGGCCGCGGACGCGGCGAGCAGATGCCGGGCGAAGATGGCCAGCCTCCGCCTTCGGGGCACCCGTGCCCGCCGGGCGAGGACGTCGTAGCCGGCGGCCTCGATCTCGTCGAGGATGCCGCTGTACAGCTCGTACGCCGCCTGGACGCACGGCCTCGACGAGGGTGCCAGCAGTTCGATCCCCTGGAGCGCCTCGGCGTAGTGATCGCGCGCCCTTCCGGCTTCGAAGGCCAGGAGTTCGCGGACGGCCCGGGTGGCTCGTGGGCGCCTCAGGTCGGCTTCGCTCACGCCGAACTTGTCGAGATCGGCGAGCGGCAGGTAGATCCGGCCCCGTGCGAGATCCTCCCTCACATCCCGGAGGAAATTGGTGAGCTGGAACGCCAGGCCGAGCTGCCGGGCGGGTTCGCGTGCCCTGTCGGCCGCGCCGCGGCGGGGTTCGAGCACCGGCAACATCATCGTGCCGATCGCCGCGGCGGATCCCTTCATGTACCCCAGCAGGTCGTCGTAGGTGGCGTAGCGGCTGACGGTCAGATCGGCCCGCATGGAGGCGAGGAACGCGTCGATGTCCTCCAGGTCGATGGCGAAGGACCGCACGGTGTGCGTGAACGCCGGGAGCACCGGGTCGTCGACCGGGTCGCCCGTCAGCGACGCGATCAGCCTGGAGGAGAGGGCGTCGAGGGCGGCCGCACGGTCGTCGATCATGTGGAACGAGTCCACGATCTCGTCGGCGTAGCGGGCGAAGCCGTACAACGCGTGCACGTGCGGCCGTTTCCAGGCGGGCAGCAGGAGGGTGGCCAGGTAGTACGACCGGCCGTAACGGGCGTGCAGCTTGCGGCACCGCTCATAGCTGGCGGTCAAGGTCATGGCGGCCGCCCTGCGCGCGGGCACGGGGCTGGTCGCCGAGGGGGTCTGGGGCGAGGTCATGGGGAGCTCTCCAGGATGCGCTGGGCGGCCAACCGGCCGGAGATGAGTACCGGCGGCACCCCCACTCCCGGGGCTGTGTACATGCCCGCGAAGTGCAGTCCGGGGATGCGCCGGGCGACGCCGGACGGTCTGAACCAGGCCGTCTGGGTGAAGCGGTGGTCGAGGGCGAACGGGGTGCCGGCCGAGTGGCCGAGCCGCCCCCACGCCGGAGGGTCGAGGATGAGCCGGGGGGCTCCCGACAGGTCGCCGTAGCCGAGCCCGGCGAGCCGCTGGAAGAGGCGGTCCACCAGCCGGGGCGTCAGCCGCTCCCAGTCGCCGCCGCCCCGCAGGTTGGCGGTGGGCTCCAGCACGCTGAGCGTGGAGTGGCCGGGCGGGGCGGCGCCCGCGTCCGACCCGGGGTAGGTGACCAGCAGGCTCGGGTCCGGCTGCGGCCGCCCCGCCTCCAGCGCGGCGAACGTGGACGCCCACTCACGTCCGAAGTGGAGCGTGTGGTGGGCCTGATCGGGCAGCCGCCGATCGAGGCCGAGGTGCACGACCAGGCAGGACGGCGAGTAGCGGGGCCGCCGGAGCCGCCAGTCCCCGGCCTGCTCCGGCAGCAGGCCCGCGTGAGCCGCCGGCAGGTCGCAGGCCACCACGACATGGCTCGCGTCCAGCCGTTCCCCAGTGTCCAGCCGTACGGCGACCACGCCCGCGGAGTCCGCCTCGACCTTCGTGGCCCGCGTGCCGTACCTGATGGACGCGCCCGACTTCTCCGCCACGGCGGCCATGGCGCGCGGGATGGCGTGCATGCCGCCCTGACGGGGGAAGTAGACACCACCGACGGTGTCCATGTGCGCGATCGTGGCGTAGACGCCCAGCGCTCGCCGGGGTGACAGACCCACGTAGAGCGCCTGGAACGTATGAGCCCTGATCAGTCTGTCGTCCGTGAGATGCCGCCTGACCAGCGCGTCCAGCCTGCGGAAGCCGCCGAGCGCGGCCAGCTTCCACAGTGCGTACGGCCGGGCGAGGCCGCGCAGCCGCGTCATGTCGCTGTCGATGAACGACGGCCACTCGGCCTCGAACATCTCGCCGAGGTGCCGCCGGAATCGCCGGTAGCGCTCGGCCTCCGCCGGCCCGCACAGCCCGCGCACCTGCTCGGTCATGTGGTCGGCGCCCGCCACCACGTCGAGTTGGGAGCCGTCGGCGTAGGTGAGCCGGTAGTACGGATCGAGCCGTCGCAGCGGCAGCCACCGCTCCAGTTCCTCGCCCGCGGCGGCGAACGTGTCGGCCAGCACGGCGGGCATGGTGAGCACCGAGGGGCCGGTGTCGAAGCGGTAGGCCTCCACATCGGCGGTGCCGCAGCATCCGCCGGGGACGTCGCGCGCCTCCACCACCGTGACCGGACGCCCGGCGGCGGCGACCTGGATCGCCGCCGCCAGGCCGCCCAGTCCCGCCCCGACCACCACCACGGGGTCACGCGCCGCCATCAGGCGCCCCTGCTTGTCGCGAGCTCGGCCGGCTCAACAGGGCGGCGTCGGCCCGCGGGCAGAGCGCCCGTGTTCCTGTTGAGCGGCACAGTCTCGGTGTCCATCAGTAGAGTTTTCGGACTTGGCCGTTCCGGCGGTTGCATCCATGGCAGGCCCGCGTGGCGAAGTACCGGGATGGAGGAACGCAGGGGGCCGGCAGGCCGGCTTCGCGCCGGCGCGGCACGCACCGAGTTGTGCGCCGGAGCTCGGCACCGCAGTATGGCGACCCAGTGAAAGGCGCACCAGGACGGCGCACCAGGACGGCGCACCAGGACGGCGCACCAGGACGGCGCACCAGGACGGCGCACCAGGACGGCGCGGTAGGACGGCGCGGTAGGACGGCGCGGTAGGACGGCGCGGTAGGACACGGACGACGGCAACGGAGCGGGGCGGTGATGGACGAGGGTGGGCCGAAGGCCGGAGGGACACCGGTCTCCGACGATGAACCGGGATACGGCATCGGAGCAGTCGCGCGCAGGCTCGGCGTTCCCGCGCCCACCCTCCGCACCTGGAACCTGCGGTACGGCATCGGTCCCAGCCGGCGCAGTCCGGGGGGCCACCGGCGGTACGACGCCTCCGACCTGCGGGCTCTGGAGGAGATGAACCGGCTCATCCACGCCGGGCTACCTCCGGCCGACGCCGCGAGGCTGGCGCTCAGGATCCGGAGCCCGGCGGCCCGTGCCGACGCCGGAGCCGTCGCGCCCGCCGGCCCGCTGGACACAGAAGCGGGGGCGGACGTACCCAGGCCGGCGGCGGCAGCCGGGGACGGTCTGCCCTCCCCGGCGATGGTGGCCCGGGCGGCGATGGCGCTGGACAGCCGTACGGTCGGCGACGCGGTGCGGGGGACGCTGGACAAGCGCGGAGTCGTCTGGACGTGGGAGCAGCTCGTGATCCCGGTCTTCGCCACCATCGTCCGGAAGCAGGAGGAGACGGGCTTCGGCGTCGAGATCGAGCACCTGTTCTCCGACCGCCTCCTGGCGGGGCTGAACCAGATCACGAGACGGCTCACCGAGCCCCTGCATCCGCGACCCGTCCTGCTGGCATGCGCCGAGAACGAGCAGCACAGCCTGCCGGTGCACGCCCTGGCCGCCGCGCTCGCCGAGCGCCGTGTGGAGACCCGGGTGCTCGGGGCGCGCACGCCGTACGCCGCTCTGGCGGACGCGATGCGGCGGCTCGGGCCCGCCGTCGTCTTCGTGTGGTCGCAGCAGACCGAGATGGGCGACCCCGATCCGCTGGGCGGGTTGCCGAAACTACGCCCGGCCAGCCGCGTCGTCGTCGGCGGACCCGGCTGGTGGGACGCGCTCCCGCCCGGCGTCACGCGGGTGTCCAGCCTTCCCGACGCCATCTCGGAGGTCATGTCCTCCCTGCGCTTACCTTCCTGAGCCCGCCATGCGCGCCCGCGCTCCGCGGGTGCCTTTGCGCAACCGTGCCCTGGGCCTTTGGCAAATCCGTGTCCGACGAGGTTGCGCCTCTTACCCACGAGCGGATATGAATAGGTTTTGAATAAGTTTCTCACGCAAGGGGCATCGTATGGACGACTCGCTGGAGTTCCGTCTCGCCTCTGGAGACGCGGGAGCGCTGGGGGAGTGCTACCACGCGCACGCGCCCGCGGTCCGCTCCTACCTGCGACGACTCGTGCCGCAGGAGGACGTGGACGACGTGCTGCAGGTGGTGTTCACCGAGGTGTGGCGATCGCGGAGCCGGTTCGACCCGGCCAGGAGCCTCCCCGCCTGGCTGTTCGGAATCGCCCACAACCGGGCGGTGGACCATCTGAGGATGCGCAGGCCGCAGACCGTGCCGCTGGAGGCCGTGGCGGACCCGGCAGGGCCGGACGGCCGCGTCGACGGCGACGAGCTGGCCCACCGCGACGAGGTTCGCAGGGCGCTGGAGGAGCTGCCCGACGTCCAGCGTCAGGCCATCGAGCTCGCCTACTACGGCGACCTGACGCAGCGGGAGATCGCCGACCGGCTGCGGGTGCCGATCGGCACGGTCAAGGCGCGTACGGCACGCGGCCTGCACCGCCTGGCGACGCTCCTCCCGCCCGCGGCGGCCTGATCATGGACCAGGTAAGGCCCCGCGTCGCGGTGTCGAGCTGTCTGCTCGGCGAGCCGGTGCGGTTCAACGGAGGCCACAGCCGCGACCGGTTCCTGTCCGGTGCGCTGTCGGACTGTGTCGACTGGGTGCCGATCTGCCCGGAGATGGAGATCGGCCTGGGGAGTCCCCGGGAGACGCTCCGCCTCGAACGCGGTCCTGACGGACCCCGGCTGATGACCCGCCGGACGCGGGCGGATCTCACCACGCCCATGGCGAGCCTGGCCACGGACCGGGCGGCGAAGCTCGACGTGGACGGCTACGTGTTCAAGGCCAAGAGCCCGAGCTGCGGCGTTCACGGCATCCCGATCTACGCGTCCTCCGGCGCCGCCGACGACCCCGAGGCCGTGGCGTCCGGGCACGTCGTGGACCGGCGTGGCAGGGGCCTGTTCGCCGGAACGGTGATTGGCGCCCACCCATCGCTGCCCGTGGAGGACGAAGGGCGGTTGCGCGACGCCGTCCTGCGGGAGGCGTTCGTCGAGCGGATCTTCGCGGTGGCGCGGCTGCGGAGCCTCCTGAAGAGCGACTGGCGGCCCCGCGACCTGGTGGCCTTCCACTCCCGCCACAAGATGCAGCTTCTCGCCCACGCACCCGGCGCGTACCGGGGGCTGGGCAGGATCGTGGCCGAGGCCGGCGCGTGGCCCCACGACGCGCTCGCCACGTCCTACAGCGAGGCATTCCGTACGGCTCTCGCCGCCAAGGCCACCGTCGGGCGCAACGTCAACGTCCTGCACCACTGCCTCGGCATGATCAGCGACCACCTCGACCCGGCCCGCCGTGCCGATCTGGTCGAGGTCATCGAGTCGTACCAGGCCCGCCGCGTCGCGCTCTGCGTGCCGGTGACGCTGCTTCGCCACCACACCCGAGGTGAGGGCGCCGCCTACGTGCGCGACCAGACGTACTTCTCGCCCTACCCGGAGGAGCTCGGCCTGCGCAACCACGTCGTGCCCTGGTAACCGTCAGGCGGTGGCTTCCTCGACCGGCGCGGTGAAGGTGGGAGGGCATTCGATGCCCGCGAGGATCGTGGAGAGGATGTCGTGGAACTGGCGCATCTGGTCGCGGGTGAGGGGGTCGAAGAGGAAGCGCCGCACCTCCTCGACGTGGCCGGGCGCGGCCTCGGCCAGAGCTTTGAAGCCCTCGTCGGTCAGCTCGGCCACGGTGGCCCGCCGGTCCTCGTGATGCTTGACCCGGCGCACCCAGCCCTTCTCCTCCAGCCGCGCCATGGCGTGCGAGAGCCGGCTCGCGGAGAACTGGGTGACGACGCCGAGCTGGGTCATGGTCATGGTGCGTCCCGGCGACTCCGAGAGGCACACCAGGATCATGTAGTAGGCGTGCGGCATGCCCGAGTCGCGCTGCAACTGCCGTTCGAGCGCCTCCTGGAGCAGGTGGCTCGTGGACAGGTACGCGCGCCAGGTCCGCTGTTCCTCGTCGTCAAGCCAACGCGTCTCGGACATGCCCCAAGCGTACCGATGCTCTTGAGCCTTCAAGTCTTGCCAGCTCACGTGGCCGTCCGGACCCACGCCCGGAGGAGAGCCCGGTTCGCACGGGTTTGAATCCCTCAGGGGAGGAACTGTCGAAACATGGACGAACTCGCGAAGGTCGACGCCTATTGGCGGGCTGCGAACTATCTGGCGGTCGGGCAGATCTATCTCATGGCTAACCCGCTGCTGGCCGAGCCGCTGGCGCCTGAGCACATCAAGCCGAG
>NZ_JBGCBZ010000047.1:0-13058 GCF_041262585.1 Planotetraspora sp. GP83
CTTTATTCTTGCGCCCCGCCCGATTCGTGTCAAACCAGCCCGTTTCCGAACCCTTGACACCAACCCCGCGAACCAGCAGGAATTCCGACCACCCCCGCTTCCGGGGCAACCCCTCTAACTTACCCGATATCTAACATCCCGTCGAATCGCGTTGGGACATCCCGAAATCGGGCCGAACTAGAGGGAGTAACGGAAAGCCTAGCAGCCGACTTCCCCGAGAGAGGTTGAGGCACGCCGCGCTTCCCGCGTGGAAGAAGACTAGCACCCCTCAGAGGGTGCCGCGCACAACTTGGGCAACTTGGAAAACCTTCCCTCGCGGCACGCCTCCCAAACCTCCCCCGTCCCGGAATGACTAGTCGCGGAAGGACAAGCCACCGAAGGACGATCACAGCAGGACGGGCTGCTAGGGAGTGTCTGACAAATGCTGCCCGTCGCGAGCGTGGATCCAGATGGATGCATCGCGAGGCGGAGGAGGAGGCCGGAGCGGAGCCTCCGGCCGACGAACCCGGGCCCCGCGGAAATTACGAGCGTGCGAGGAATTTCGTGGGTGGGGCGACAACGAAGCGAGGCGCCATCTGGGCCGCTCGCAGCAGGGCTTGATTTGTCAGACACGACCTAGGCCGGCAGGGCCGCCAGATGAGCCTCGAGGCGGGCGATGTCCTCCTCCGCCTGGGCGGCACGTCCACGGACCTTGGCGACGACGTCTTCGGGCGCCTTGGACATGAACTGCTCGTTGCCCAGCTTGCCGGTGACCTGAGCGTGCTCCTTGCGGGCCACAGCCAGGTCCTTCTCCAGCCGCTTGCGCTCGGCCGCGACGTCGATCGCGCCCGCGGTGTCGATCTCGACCCCGACGGCGCCCACAGTCAGCCGCGCCGTGGCGTTGAACGTTTCGGACGGCCCGTCCAGCCGGAGCAGCGACCGGATCGCTCCCTCATGGGCCGCGAGAGCCGTACCGGACAGGGACAGGCGTGCGGCGACCCGCTGACCGGGCTTCAGCCCCTGGTCCGACCGGAACCGGCGCACCTCCGTGACCAGCTCCTGGAGGGCCGCGATCTCCTGCTCCGCCGCCGGGTCCGCCAGCTCGGGCGAGACGGCCGGCCACGGCGCGACCACGAGAGAGTCGCCACCCGTCAGGGCGCGCCACAGCTCCTCGGTCACGAACGGCACCAGCGGGTGGAGCAGCCGCAGCAGCGCGTCGAAGACGTGGCCGAGGACCCGCTTGGTGTTCTCGGCGACCTCACCGCCCTGGGCGATCTGGACCTTGGCCAGCTCGACGTACCAGTCGCAGACCTCGTCCCACGCGAAGTGGTAGAGCGCGTCCGAGATCTTGGCGAACTCGAAGTCCTCGAAGGCCGCGTCGACCGACCCGACGACCGTCCGCAGCCGCGACAGGATCCACCTGTCGGCGGGCGTCAGCTCCGACGGCAGACCGTCCGAGACCGCGCCGTTCATCAGCGCGAACCGCGTCGCGTTCCAGATCTTGTTGCAGAAGTTGCGGGAGCCGGCCGCCCAGTCCTCGCTGATGGCCACATCCGAGCCGGGGTTGGCCCCGCGGAGCAGCGTGAACCGCGTGGCGTCGGCTCCGTAGCGCGCGATCCAGTCGAGCGGGTCTACGACGTTGCCGAACGACTTGGACATCTTCTTGCCGAACTGGTCGCGGACCATGCCGTGCAGCGCGACCGTGCGGAACGGCGGCTCCCCGTCCATCGCGTACAGGCCGAACATCATCATCCGGGCGACCCAGAAGAACAGGATGTCGTAGCCCGTGACCAGCACGGTCGTGGGATAGAACCGCGCCAGATCGGGTGTGGCCTCCGGCCAGCCCAGCGTGGAGAACGGCCACAGGCCCGAGGAGAACCAGGTGTCGAGCACGTCCGGGTCCTGCTCATAGCCGGCCGGCGGCTCCTCGTCCGGTCCGACGCACACGACCTCGCCGCCCGGGCCGTACCAGACCGGGATCCGGTGCCCCCACCAGAGCTGGCGGGAGATGCACCAGTCGTGCATGTCGTCGACCCAGTCGAAGTAGCGCTTGGCCAGCTCTGGCGGGTGGATGCGGGTGCGGCCGTCGCGGACGGCGTCGCCCGCGGCCTTCGCGAGCGGCGAGACGTTGACGAACCACTGCAGCGACAGCCGCGGCTCGACCACGGTCTTGCACCGCGAACAGTGGCCCACGGAGTGCGCATAGGGCCGCTTCTCGGCGACGATACGGCCCTGCTGGCGCAGCGCGCCCACAACGGCGGGCCGCGCCTCGAACCGGTCGAGCCCCAGGAAGGGCCCGTGGGCCGTGATGACGCCCCGCTCGTCCATGATCACGAGGGATTCTAGAGAGTGGCGGCGCCCGATCTCGAAGTCGTTCGGGTCGTGAGCAGGGGTCACCTTGACCGCGCCGGTGCCGAAGGAGGGATCCACATGCTCGTCGGCGACGACCGGGATCTTCCGCCCGGTGAGGGGCACCTCCACGAGCTTCCCGACGAGGTGCGCGTAGCGCTCGTCGGAGGGGTGGACCGCCACAGCGGTGTCGCCGAGCATCGTCTCCGCACGGGTCGTGGCCACCACGATCTCCGCGTCGCCCGAGCCGTACCGGATCGAGACGAGCTCGCCGTCGTCCTCGCTGTGCTCCACCTCGATGTCGGACAGCGCGGTGAGACAGCGGGGACACCAGTTGATGATCCGCTCGGCGCGGTAGATGAGCCCGTCGTCGAAGAGCCGCTTGAAGATCGTCTGGACGGCCCGGGAGAGCCCCTCGTCCATCGTGAAGCGCTCACGCGACCAGTCGACGCCGTCGCCGAGCTTCTTCATCTGGCCGAGGATCCGCCCGCCGGACTCCTCCTTCCACTGCCAGACCCGCTCGACGAACGCCTCTCGCCCGAAGTCGTGGCGGGACAGGCCCTCCTTGGCGATCTCACGCTCGACGACGTTCTGCGTCGCGATGCCGGCGTGGTCCATGCCCGGCAGCCACAGCGTCTCGAAGCCCCGCATGCGGGCCCGCCTGGTCAGCGCGTCCTGCACGGAGTGGTCGAGCGCGTGCCCGACGTGGAGGGAGCCCGTCACGTTCGGCGGGGGCAGCACGATGCTGTACGGCTCACGCCCACTGCCCGGGTCCGCGGTGAAGTAGCCCTCCGATACCCAGCGCTCGTAGCTCCGGGTCTCGACATCTGCGGGCGCGTACTGGGTAGGCAGCTCAGGCGTTGTCATGATGCCCAATTCTAGGGACGTCGGCGTGCTGACCGTGCCGTCGTCAAATCGTGTTTCGTCTCCCCCGGGGCTCCAGGGCCCTGTGACGCGGGGGGAGACGGGCTCAGGCGGACTTCTCGCGCGGGGTGCGCTGCTGCTTGGCCTGAAGCTGGTCGCGTGGCACGAGCGTCGGGTTGACGTGCTCCAGCACGGCCTCCCTGGTGATGACGACGCGGGCCACGTCCTGCCGGGAGGGCACCTCGTACATCACCGAGAGGAGGACCTCCTCCAGGATGGCCCGCAGGCCTCGGGCGCCGGTACCGCGGAGGATGGCCTGGTCCGCGATCGCCTCCAGGGCGTCGTCGGAGAACTCCAGCTCGACGTTGTCCAGCTCGAACAGGCGGCGGTACTGCTTCACGAGCGCGTTGCGCGGCTCGGTCAGGATCTGGATCAGCGCTTCCCTGTCCAGGTTGTGCACCGACGTGATCACGGGAAGCCGGCCGACGAACTCGGGGATCATGCCGAACTTCAGCAGGTCCTCCGGCATGACGTCGGAGAAGATGTCCGAGGAGTCCATCTCCTCTTTGGAGTGGATGATGGCGTTGAAGCCGATCCCTTTCTTGCCGACCCGTGACTCTATGATCTTTTCCAGCCCGGCGAAGGCCCCACCGCAGATGAACAGCACGTTGGTGGTGTCGATCTGGATGAACTCCTGATGCGGGTGCTTGCGGCCGCCCTGCGGGGGCACGCTCGCCGTCGTCCCTTCCAGGATCTTCAGCAGCGCCTGCTGGACGCCCTCGCCCGACACGTCACGGGTGATCGACGGGTTCTCGCTCTTGCGGGCGATCTTGTCGACCTCGTCGATGTAGATGATGCCGGTCTCGGCCTTCTTGACGTCGTAGTCCGCCGCCTGGATCAGCTTGAGGAGGATGTTCTCCACGTCCTCGCCGACGTATCCGGCCTCGGTCAGCGCCGTCGCGTCGGCGATGGCGAACGGCACGTTCAGCATCTTGGCGAGGGTCTGCGCCAGAAGGGTCTTGCCGGAGCCCGTCGGGCCGAGCAGAAGGATGTTGGACTTCGCCAGCTCCAGGCCGTCGTCGCGCCCGCGCTCACCGGACTGCACGCGCTTGTAGTGGTTGTACACCGCCACCGACAGCGCCTTCTTCGCCTTGTCCTGACCGATGACGTAGGCGTCGAGGAACTCGTAGATCTCGCGCGGCTTGGGAAGGTTGTCCCATTTGAGCTCGGAGGACTCGGACAGCTCCTCCTCGATGATCTCGTTGCAGAGATCGATGCACTCATCGCAGATGTAGACGCCTGGTCCGGCGATGAGCTTCTTGACCTGCTTCTGGCTCTTGCCACAGAACGAGCACTTCAGCAGGTCTCCCCCGTCGCCGATGCGTGCCACCCCAGATACTCCTTTGCGTGGGACCGCCCTGCCGCCGCGGTCACTTCCGTCCGCGACCCGATCTTGCTCCGGCGCGAAAACGTCATCCCGCTCAAGTTTCGACGTTACCGTCTTCTGGGCCCTCAGTGAGCCCCCTAGCGGTGAGTCGCACCGGAACGTGCCCAATTGGGCACCGTTCCGGTGCGGCAACTCCCTCAGGAAGCGGCGATCGCGGCCGCGCGCTTCTTGCGTGACGGGATGATGTCGTCCACCAGCCCGTACGCCTTCGCCTCCTCAGCGCTGAGGATCTTGTCTCGCTCGATGTCCTTGCGCACCTCGGCGGGCGTCTTGCCCGAGTGCTTCGCCACGATCTCCTCGAGGAGGGACCGCATCCGCAGGATCTCACGAGCCTGGATCTCGATGTCGCTCCCCTGGCCGCCGCCCTCGGTGGAGGGCTGGTGGATCAGGACGCGGGCGTTGGGCAGCGCGAACCGCTTGCCCGCGGTCCCTCCGGCCAGCAGGACCGCCGCGGCCGAGGCCGCCTGGCCCAGACAGACCGTCTGGATCTCGGGACGGACGAACTGCATCGTGTCGTAAATCGCCGTCATGGCCGTGAACGACCCGCCCGGCGAGTTGATGTACATGCTGATGTCGCGGTCCGGGTCGAGCGACTCCAGCGTCAGCAGCTGCGCCATCACGTCGTTCGCCGAAGCGTCGTCGATCTGGACGCCGAGGAAGATGATGCGGTCCTCGAACAGCTTGTTGTACGGGTTCATCTCCTTCACGCCGTAGGACGTGCGCTCGACGAACGAAGGAAGGACATAGCGGCCGTTGATGTCTCCCGGCCGGATCAGCTCACTCACTTGGAAAGCTCCAGTCATGAGACGGCGCCCTCGGAGGGCACCTGCCGCGCGCTGCGCACGACGTGGTCGATGAAGCCGTAGTCCTTGGCCTCCTCGGCCGTGAACCAGCGGTCGCGGTCGGAGTCGCGCTCGATCTGGTCGAGCGGCTGGCCCGTGTGGAACGCGATGCGCTCCGCGAGGGTCTTCTTGACGTAAAGCATCTGCTCGGCCTGGATCGCGATGTCGGCCGCGGTTCCGCCGATGCCGCCGGACGGCTGGTGCATCATGATGCGCGCGTTGGGCAGGGCATAGCGCTTGCCCGAGGCGCCGGCGCAGAGCAGGAACTGGCCCATGGAAGCGGCCAGGCCCATCGCCACCGTGCACACGTTGTTCGGCACATACTCCATCATGTCGTAAATCGCCATGCCGGCTGTCACCGAGCCGCCCGGGGAGTTGATGTAGAGCCAGATGTCGCGATCCGGGTCGTCCGCGGCGAGGAGGAGCAGCTCGGCGCAGAGCCGGTTGGCCACCTCGTCGTTGACCTGGGTGCCGAGCACCACGATGCGCTCGCGCAGGAGCCGCTGGTAGAGCTGGTCTTCGAGACGGAACGAGCCGTCCTCACGGCCACGGGCCTCGAAGCCGGAGCCGGTGGGCGGGAAGAAGGTCGGCGGGCTGGTCACAGCGTCACCTTCCGATGCGTCGTAATCGATTGGCTTTGCTTGTGACCTTAACGCGCGGCACAGACAGGTCATGCCTCCTCGACCGGCTGTTCGCTGACGGCGCATGTTCCGCGGCGGATCACCGCTCGACCGGCTCGTTCCCCGTCCGCCGCCCGGAATCACCGCGCCTGTCGCGCGGTGAAAGCCCAGGCCCCCGCCGTACGGCCGGCACGGGCGAGAGCCGTACGACGAGGAATTTGCGGAGATTTGCCCGCAATGAAACGAAATCCCCGGCGTGCCGAAGCGCACCGGGGATTCTCTACACGTAAATTTCGGGACGAGACCCGGTAATCAGCTTTCCGCGGACTCCGCCGACGGCGCGTCCTCGTCCTGCTGCTCCGGCTGCTGCTCGGTGTTGAGCTCGGCGTAGATGGCCTTGAGGTCGATCTCGGTGCCGGCTTCGTCGGTCACCTTGGCGGCGTCCCCGACCACGGTCTTGGCCTTCTCGCGGACGATCTCCATCATGGCCAGCGTGAGCTGGTCGTTGTCGGCCAGATGCTGGGCCAGCGTGTTCGGCGCGACGCCGAGCTGCATGGCGCGGCGCACCACGAAGTCGGTGAGCTCCTGCTCGCTGACGCCGATCTCCTCGGACTTCACGATCTTGTCGAGGACGAAGCCCGTCTTCAGCGCCTTGGCGGAGTTGGCCTCGAACTCGGCGAAACGCTCGTCCTCGGTCGTCTGGTAGAGGCGGAAGTACGCCTCCCGGCTAAGGCCGCTCTCGGCGATCTGGTGCTCGAGGTTGTGCTTGCGGGCGTCGATCTCGGCCTTGAGCGCGCTCTCGGGCAGCGGGATGTCGATCCTGTCCAGCAGCGCCTCAAGGGCCTTCTCGCGGCTCTGCATGACCTGGTCGATGAGCTTGTTGCGGCGGGCCTGCTCGCGGATGCTGTCCTTCAGCTCGTCGAGCGTGTCGAACTCGCTGGCCAGCTGGGCGAACTCGTCGTCCAGCTCGGGCAGGACCTTCTCCTTGACCGACTTGACGTTGATGATCACGTCGGCCTCCTCGCCGGCGTTCTCACCGCCGACCAGGGTGGTCCGGAAGGACTTCTCGTCGCCCGCGGCCATGCCGTCGAGCGCGTCGTCGAGCCCCTGGAGGACGGAGCCGGCGCCCACCTCGTAGGAGACGTCGGCGGCCTGCTGCTCTTCGATGTTGTTGCCGTCGATCTCGGCACGCAGGTCCATGACGACGTAGTCGCCCTTGTGGGCCGGGCGCTCCACGCCGGTCAGCGTGGCGAACCGCTGGCGCAGGGCGTCGAGCTGGGCGTCGATGTCCGCGTCGGTCACCTCGGCGGCGTCGACGACGATCTCGGCACCGTCGTAGTCGGGCACGTCGAAGGCGGGACGCACGTCGACCTCGGCGGTGAACTCGACCTGCTCACCGTCCTCGATCTTCGTGACCTCGATCTCCGGCTGGCTCACCGGGAAGACGTCGGTCTCGTCCACGGCCTGGCCGTACAGCTTGGGCAGAGCGTCGTTCAGGGTCTCCTCGAGAACCACCGCGCGGCCGAAGCGCTGCTCGATGATCCGGGCCGGCACCTTGCCAGGACGGAAGCCGGGCACGCGCACCTGCTGCGCGACCTTCTTGTAGGCGGCCTGCAGGCTCGGCTCGAGCTCTTTGAACGGCACCTCGACGGTGAGCTTGACCCGAGTAGGGCTGAGCTCCTCGACAGCGGTCTTCACGGGGTGGTCTCCTTGATCAAGCATCTGGTGATCGCGGGCGCGTCGTGCACGGCAACCGCGGCACATTAACGCGCGCCGCGCCCACGTGATCGGCACACGGTTCTCCGCCGCCATCGCACATACCTCTTGGGCATGCTCCACTGTGGCGGGTGTCCAGCGCCAAGGGCAGTCTAGAACAGACAGGCGCCTAGGAGCGACTGATCAGAGCTCTGCCATGATCTGCCGCAGCAGGTTCACCGTCTCCGCGGGGGTCGTGCTGACCGCGCAGAGCCGTTCCATGACCTCGCTGTATCGGTCCACCTCTTCGCGTTTGTCGAGGTAGAGGGCGCTCGCGAGCTGCTCGACGTACACGATGTCGGGAAGCTCAACATCGTTGAACCGCAGGATGCTGAACGCTCCGCCCTCGGCGGCGTGTCCCCCGAAGCTGAACGGCATGACCTGGATGGTGACGTTCGGCTGGTTCATCAGGTCGATCAGATGCTGGAGTTGGCCCCGCATGACCTCGACGCCGCCGATCGGACGGCGCAGAGCCGCCTCGTCGATCACCGCCCAGAACAGCGGGCTCTTGTCGCCGTCCAGCACGCGCTGACGCTCCAGACGCAGGTCCACCCGTCTGGCGATCTCCTCCGGCGCCGCGCCCACCGCGCCCGCCATGATGACCGCCCGCGCGTACTCCTTGGTCTGCAGCAGGCCGGGGACGAACTGCACCTCGTAGGTGCGTATTCGCTCTGCTGCCTCTTCCAGCCCGACGTAGGCCTGGAACCAGGACGGCAGCAGGTCGTTGAAGCGGTGCCACCAGCCGGGCTCGTTGGCTTTCTCAACTAGGTCCATCACGACCGCCCGCGTCCGCTCGTCCTCCACGCCGTAAAGGCTGAGGAGGTCGGCCACGTCGCGTTCCTTGAAGCCGACCCGGCCAAGCTCCATCCGGCTGATCTTGGATTCGGAGCCGCGGATCCTGCTTCCGGCCTCATCGCGAGAGATGCCCTTGTTCTCACGGAGCCGGCGAAGCTGGGAGCCCAGGAGGATGCGGAGCGCCGTCGGGCCCGATCCAGGCTGGATCTGCATCACGGCGCCTCCCTCTCAGCTCGGCCCTTGTGCCGCCAAGCGAAGACCCGCACGACACCTCCAGCCCACACAGTGTCACCACTTCTGGCCACGATGACAAGGTCTGATCTCCGTGTCCCTGCCCCATCTCATCGTCCGGTTCTCGATCGACTCGTGCTTCTGCACGCGTCAACTGCACGTGCATTTGGGTCTTGCAGCTCAGTCAAGGGTGATCCATGATGGCTTGGTGCATAGTGGGCCAAAGGTGCACCGATTCGTTAAACAGGCCAGCGGGAGGTCCGGGCAGCATGTCGGAGAAGCCCATATCCGCCGGCCAGTTGACCCGTGAGGTGAGAGTCGGTTGGTTTCTCCGGTCCGCCGACGCGTCCGACACCACGACATGCCCGCTTCGTCCCCAGGCCGACTCCGTCAAGATGGCGCGGGACATCACAAGATCCACCCTTCGGCGATGGGGTCTGACCGCCCTCACTGAGGACGCGGCACTCGTCGTTTCTGAACTCGTGACAAATGCCGTCCGTTACTCGCTGTATTCGACGCAGGGGCCGGACGATCACCCGATCACGCTGATGCTCGTCCGCGTCACGCCCCACGTTCTCCTGGCAGTATCCGATCCCAGCGACGAGGTTCCTTCTCCCAAGGAGCCGGATTTCATCTCTGAGAACGGCCGCGGCCTCTACATCGTGGAGACCTACAGCCAGGCCTGGGGCTGGGACCCCCTCGACCGCGGCGGCAAGGCCGTCTGGGCCCTCTTCCGCGCCACCGACTGACGTCCGTACGGCCCGCCGCGCGTCACCTCGGACCCGCACCATCACGGTCTTGTTCTAGCGGAGCGGATCGCGTGCTTCCTTGGCTCCCGGCGTCGCTCCTGATTACCAAAGTGCCCGGCGGCAGGGAGATTGACGTCAGTACAGGCTCGACCGTGGCGAACAGTTGATCAGCCTTCGGACCGTAGAGGAACGGGTGACTTCGTTGCCGACGCTTGTGCACCCGTCGGCTCAGCCGCGCCCAGAGTCCACAGGACTCGTGCTGCCATGATCAGTGCACGTAGCTTGCGCCGGTCAGCATGTCGAGTGGAACAGGCCCCCCACGGGGGTCGTCTCAGCTAACGCGTTGTAGCGCTCAACCGCGGCTCTCGTCTCCTCTACGAAGACTACCTCGCTGCCGTGGTCGAGTAGCTCGGTGACGTCGGCGGGCTGGATGCCTGTTCCCTAGCTCTGGCCTGCACGGATGGGTCCTTGAACGACGGCGAGGGGACTCCGAACCCGGGCTGTCAGCTTGGGAAGTGCATGGATCACGGCTCGTAGGGCGGTTGACCTGGGCTCCGGTCCGGTCGACGCGTCCTACGGACATGGGCAAGGACGATCTTCGGTGCCTGCCACAAGAGATAGACAGCGGGAACCAGAGCGAAGGCCGCGGCCGTGAAATCCAGCCAATCGTCACCCGTGGTCAGGTTGTCAATTCCGGCATAGACGAGGATCGGGCTGCCGACGAACACGTAGAAGATTGGCCCGAGACCGCGGTACCTGTCGTCGTCCTGACCCTGCGGGGACGGATTGGTCACCCGATCACGGTACGGCCCGAACCGCTCCCGCACACCACTTCCCGGCTGCTCTTCGGCTGGGCCATAGGACGGTCGCTGCCATCGCGGCGGATCACCCTGGATGGAGCTCGCTCAATGCGAATTCCCACGGGAAGGTGTCGATCCGATCAGCGGCGTGGGGCTCGGCCTGAGCGGGGCATGAGAGAACCTGGACGCCCCCGGCACGCAATGTCTACACACTGCGGCGGTACGGCTCGCGGGAGGCGAGGGCGCTGTTCACGAAGGGCAGGACGACGACCGGGATGCCCAGACCGGGGGCTTCGGCGAGGAGGCCGAGGGCGTAGGTGTCGGCGATTCCTTGGGCGAACTTGTTGATGGTGTTGTAGGTCGCGGGCGCGACGATGATGGCATCCGCTCGTGGCGGCTTGGGTTCGCTGGGCTTGCGGTACCGGCTGCGGACGGAGCGGCTGGTCTGTGTTTCCCAAAGATTCGGCCCAATTGACGGGCGCGGTCGCATGAACGTGGGATCAGTTGGCGGCCCGAAATTCCTGGACGACCTCGATCAGACCGACAATGTTGGCGTTGAATTCGGCCAGTTCCTCGGCGGGGACCACTCCTACCTGCAGGCGTTGCGGGATGCCGACACGCCGCGGCACAGCACGTGGAACGAGCGCGGATGCGACGGCAGATGGCTGGTCCTGGACATCTCCACTGGCGCTGGACCGGTTTGCGAGGCGGGGGTGTCGTGCCCTGCCAACATGACCCGGTTCTTCTACCAGGCGACCACCACCGGGTGGCGGGTCGTCACCGCGACACGGTCGGCGGGTTGCTCCGCTGTGCGGAAGGCCGAACCTGCCTTTCCCACCGCATTGTGCAGCGAATTGCAGGCTGTCAAGTGATTTCGCGGCGGGCCGCTACGGCGCTCGGGCTTTCGTCAGATCGGGTACCGGCGTGCCGGCGGCTGCGTGATGAGCGCCGATCGGCTGGTCTCGGCCCGGCGGCCCCCGGTCGTCACCACTGCCCGCTGTGCGGAGCGGCTGCGCGTTGAGCTGGAGCGGTACGGCGTGGCCGCCGATGTGCACGAGGGGTACGGGCTGGCGCTGGCATCGGTCTGGATCGATCTGGTCGTGTGGACCGATGGCCGGTGGTTCCGCTGGCGCTCTCCAACTGGAGGAGGGCCCGGGACCACGGCGCGGCCGAGGCGCTGGCCCGGCCGGTCGGCCGGCCGAAGGCCTGCGGTGGACCCCTGGGTGGCCGAGTACAACATGCGGCGTCCGCATCAGGCGATGGGATGGCCTGCCCAGCGGAGCCGTTCGCGGCCAAGACCGGCTCGCAGGAGGACCTACTGCCGCTACCGCTGCCGATAAAAGCCCCTACTCGTCCTGTTTTGCTTCCACTCGCAGCCCGATACCCAGCAATGCTGCAAAAATCGCTATAACGACAGCCGCAATAAGCGCCCACACAGCGAGTGCATCAATAAATATCCATATCCAGACGATTAAAACAACCAGGTCTGCGACCACGACCCAGAATGCGGATATGTCGTTGTTCCTGCGAACGCCTACGATCGCCACAAGAAATAGTACGGCAATTAGCACGAGGAACCAAAGGAAAAGAAGGCCGGCACTTGCGGTCCGCACACGAAGGGAGTCCGGAAACTCCGAAGAAGAGTCTTCCACGCCGGGGCCACCATTCGAAGGCGGCGCCTTACTTGGTGTCGCACCGGTAGGGTGCGCCTGTACAGAGCCCGACGGCTTCACCGATCCTACCGTCGGCGAATTTGAACTGACTGTTACCTGCGGCAAACTGCTTGGTCCAGACGATCCTTCAGTCGAGGATTTGCTAATATCCAGGAGAAGAGCAGCGACAGCCACCAGCAATGCCAGGATGGAAGCAATCTCTGCGGCTCGGGTCAAGGGGCGCGCCATGAGTATATGATCGAATAGCGACAAACATGATGTGCAGGCTTCTATCGGCTGCGAGATAACAAGTTGGCAACACGAAGGACCGAAACGGTCATTTGCCCCCACCCGTAACCGCGCATTCCGGGTCAGGCCTATCGGTAGCAGCCGCGGCTCAACTCCTCGGCCACGCACCTGGCCTGTCTCGCCAGAGCGGCGGTTGGCAGTCGGCCTCCTCGATCTCCACTTCCACGCCCTGCGCCACGTGGCGAACACCCTGACGGCTGCCAACGGTGCGGGCCCTGATCAGGCCATCTCGACAGCGCTCGTGCAGATGTGGCACGGAAGATTGAAAATAGCGGGCGAAGATCACGAAGGCCAGGCTCCCCACAGGGGATGACCTGGCCTTTTGGCATGAGAGCGGACGACGGGAATCGAACCCGCGTAGCCAGTTTGGAAGACTGGGGCTCTACCATTGAGCTACGTCCGCGCGCGGCCGGTGTCCATCTGGTCTAGACTTCATCCGGTCGTCAGGGCGTAAGCGTACCGGAGTCTCCGAGCGCTCGCGTACCCGACGGGACGGGGCGTGGCGCAGCTTGGTAGCGCGCTTGCTTTGGGAGCAAGAAGTCGCAGGTTCAAATCCTGTCGCCCCGACCAGTGTGATGTCGCAAGACATCGGAAACCCTCGAACCTACGGGTTCGGGGGTTTCTTTGTGTACTGGGGTTGGTAGTCGCGTGTGGGGTCGATGATCA
>NZ_JBGCBZ010000048.1:0-4034 GCF_041262585.1 Planotetraspora sp. GP83
ACGTTGGCGCGTCGGCCTAATCTCGAAACCATCATCGGATGATCCGGGAAGGTACACCCCCTCCCGGCAGATCCACAGGTTTCGATCATTGCTCGACGCTGCGATCCCCCGACTTCTTCGAAGGTTTTACCTGACCGGTTCCACCGCTCTGGACGATTTCCACCCGGGCTGGAGCGACATCGACTTCATAGCGGTGTCCGCCGCACCGCCGGAACCCAAGCCGATCATCGCCCTGGAGCACGCGCCCACCCAACTGGCAAGCCGCTACCGGCGGCCATTCTTCGATGGTGTCGGCGTACTGCTTCCCTTACAGAGCCAGGTACAGGTAAACGTGCAGAGGCGATCAGCGTGTCGGTCGGCGTTCAGCCGCGTGCTGCGGCCTCGATCGCCTGCTTCATCTCCACCGCGCCGCGTTCGATGCGAATCCGGATCTCGGCGGCGAGCACGTGCGGCAAGACGTCGGTGGTCCAGATCAGCCGGCCCGCCCGGTCACCCTCAGAGCGAACTTCGAACGAGGCATGGTGGTGCTCGATCGGTGGCCGCGCGCCCTCAACGACGGAGTAGGCCAGGCGGCGCGCGTCGTCGTCGATCGCGACGATCAGCTCACGGATGACGTGCCCATCGGGAAAGGTCAGGAACCGCTGGTCGCCCTCGAGCCGGGTGCCAGTAACGCGACCGGGCAGCAGGCGCTCGTGCACGGCGCCGACGTCGCGCAGCACGTCCCAGATGTGCTCGGGGGACGCGTCGATCACAATCTCGTGGCGGATGGAGGCCATGGCGGCAGGGGCTCCTCTCAGGGCGGGACAGGTCGTGATCAACCTAGCCGGAGCACATCCGAGCCCAGAACTCACGGTGGACACGACCCGGACCGCCTCCGCACCTGGACACGCGGCAACCTGGACATCTATTGGAGCTCTACCTCAACCCCTTCTCCCGGCGGATCCAACCCCTCGACTTCATGGCCATCGCCGACGCTCACCAGATCGCTCACCGCTGACGGAGTCGAGACAGCGGGATTTGAACCTGCCACCCCTTTACACCAGAGCATCGACCGCCAGCCACAGCTCGACCGCGGCCACGCGGAGACGATCAACCACGAGCGGATCCGGCTGCTGCGCTGGGGATTGAGAGGTCACAGGCCGCCTCACCCTGTCACCGGTGACAGTCACTCAGTTGGTCACTCAGCAACAGAAAAGGGCGCCACGTGATCACGTGACACCCTATCCGACCTGCGAAAACGCGGTCGGGACGACAGGATTTGAACCTGCGACCCCTTGACCCCCAGTCAGGTTTTCTCGTTCAACCAAATGCCGAGCTGATCGCCTCACATCCATTAAAGTGCAGGTAGACGGCCTGATTGGGCTGTCGGATCCTGTCAGCGGATCTCGACCGCTGACGCGGGATACAGCAACAAATGAGCAACGGACGATCATCAGGAGGACGCATGGGCCACTCCTACGTCAGGGTCGGAGCAGACGGCAAGAAGCGGTACACGGCGATGTACCGGGACATCCGCGGAGAGCGGCACTCGGCCGGCACCTTCACCAGCAACAGCAAGCTGGAACGTGACGACCTGCTCTTCGTCTACCGCCCCGAAGAGCCGACACCACAGCCAGAGACGCAACCGGTCGAGCACCTCGGCCTGACCGAACCGAACGCCGCCGGACGCCGGTACCGGCACGGCACACTCAGCGCCTACTCCGCGGGCAAATGCCGCTGCCAGCACTGCAGGAACGCCTACGCCACCTACCGAGCGGAACGCCGAGCCGCCGGAAGGGACGACCCGCGCCAGACCCGGCGCTGGGACACCGACGGCCACATCCCCCGCCGCTGGTTCCGCGACCAGGTATGGCGGCCGGCTCTGGCTGTCTCAGGCCTGGAGTTCAAGGTTAAGATGCACGACCTCCGTCATGCCCACGCCTCCTGGCTCCTCGCCGGCGGCGCCGACCTTCAGGTGGTGAAAGAGCGCCTCGGCCACGGCAGCATCTCCACCACCGAGAAGTACCTCCACACCCTCCCCGACGCCGACGAAACCGCCCTTGACGCCCTTGCTCGTACGCGCGCCCGGTCGAGTAGATAGCCAGGTGCAATGGACAAGTATTGCTGCGGATCGCTGTGTCGCGGCGAGGGGTGCGGTCACTGGAATATCTGCCGCAATCCTGCCTTGACTTTCTCGCCCACGACTCTCAAAGCTGGGCCACGTCCCACCCCTCTTTCCAGAGGGGTCCCGCGGAACTGTAGGTGGCAGTCGCCGAGTCAGGTCACCCCATCAAGGGTGGTCCATCCCAGTGGGAATAGCTTCACGCCCCTCTCTACCGGAAGAGCGGCGTGAACCCGCAGAAACGCCGCAAATTGTTATGTCGTTTCACGCGACTTTCCTACGTATCATGTCGAGGTGGGTCTATCTGATCTTCGCCATGAGATGGTGCTCGCGGCCCTCGAGGAGCACGACGAGTTGGGCCGCGACGCGTTCCTCGATCAGTACGGCTACCGCCCGGCCCGGGACTACTTCCTCATCCATGAGGGCAGGCGATATGACTCCAAAGCGATCGCCGGAGTCGCCCACCGCGGCGTGACCGGCCGCCCTCTACGCGCCGCCGAGTTTTCCGGCGGCAACATCACCGTGGCACGTGCCCTCTCCCGCCTCGGCTTCACGGTGACCACGCCAGGACAACCTCTTCCCGAGGATCCGGTCGAGCTCTTGCTGCACAAGGTCGCGAACCTCGAAACCGCGATATCCCCACAGACTCATCGGCGCAAGAGGCACCAGCCACTCACACTCCTGTGGGCCCTGGGACGGGCCGCCCAGGGCCAAACACGGCTCGTCTCCTGGCCGGTCACCCGTCAGGAGATCAGCGAGCTGATCACGACTTTCGGACTCGACGATGATGCCCCAAACCCCGAGTACCCGGTCCTCAAGCTCACCCACTTCGGACTTTGGGAACTGCCGGGCCAACAGGATCCGCCCGCCGCGAGCGGCAACTTACCGATCCGATGGATGCGTCAACACCAGCCCGCGAGCGGCCTGCTTCCATGGGTGCATGACCTGGTGATGCGGGAAGTGATTCGCGCACGCGCCGTCGCGCTGCTGTTGAACGAGTACTTCACCGGCGTCAATCAGGAGGCACTCCTTACCCGCGTCGGACTCACGCCCTCAGCGGATACCCCACCCCTGCAGGCAGAGACACCAGCACCGCCCCAGCGTGAAGTCACCGGCATGCGCGTAATCCGCGACTCCGCTCTCGCACGATTGGTCAAAGACATCCATGATCACCGATGCCAGATATGCGGGACACGCCTGGCCCTCCGCGAGGGGTACTACGCCGAGGCCGCCCACATCCGGCCCGTCGGCAGTCCTCACGACGGCCCAGACGAACGAAGCAACCTTCTCTGCCTGTGCCCCAACGATCACGCCCTGTTCGATCGTGGCGCGATCCTGATCCAGAACGACTTCACGATGCTGGACGCCCTGACCGGCGCCACGGTTGGCCTGGGTTCCCTGCGCAGGATGCCTGAACACGTCATCAGCAGGTCCCACCTTGCCTACCACCGGAAGATCTCGGCAAATCCATAGCTTGATCAAGTGCGCAAGGGTGTCCTCAACAGCGCGGAAGCGAACCATCAAGATTGCTACCCGCCCCTTGCCTCGATCCCCGACTGTCGTACGCAAGACCGCAGAGCAGGCTGTGTTCGAGGCAGCAGGCGGCCCAGCGAACTTCCTTCTGAACAGCTCGCACGTCCGTTACGCTCCACTCGAAAGTCAAGAAACAGCAATCTGAGAGGCAATAACACGGGCCCATGACCTTGCTCACCCTGCGGCAGGCGGCCGCCCGCTTCGACCTCTCCTTCGCCGCACTACAAAAGATCGTCTCTGCTGGTCTACTCCAACGCCGTTGCGTTTAGCGTCGGGGACGGGAGGCAAGTCCCTTCTCGAAGATTGTGACGTCGGCGTGGAAGCTGTAGGTCTGTGCGGTTGCGGGGTGCTGCCCGGCGTTTGGTCCGTACTTGCTGGTCGGGTTCTTTCGCGTACGGGC
>NZ_JBGCBZ010000049.1:0-3546 GCF_041262585.1 Planotetraspora sp. GP83
CAGCGACCAACCAGAACAAGAACAAGGAGAACGCCGACAACCACCAGCGCCCACCCACAACACAACCACCACAGTGATCAGAAAGGGATGCGCCGGACCGCGCCGACACCAAAAGATTAGCAGCCTTCAAGACCACGTTGGCCCGAAGGCTGATAACCCGGGCTCAGGCCGTACGGACGCACTTGATCCAATTGCCGGATCTTTCCCCGGAGAAGGGGTAGAAACGGGACGTGACTCAACAGCGGATTCCTCGTGCGATTGTTGTGCTGGTCGGCGCCGCCGCCGCTGTGATCACACTGGCGGGAGTCCAGGCGGTCGGATCGATCGTCGGCCCGGTGATCCTGGCGTTGACGCTGGTCATCGCCGTCTCGCCGTTGCGTGACTGGCTCGCCCGTCACCGGGCGCCCGTGGGCGTCCAGGTCGCGGTCCCGCTAGCCGTGGTCCTGCTGGTCCTGCTCGGCATGGTGGCGATCCTCAGCCTCGCCGCCGCGCAGCTGGCCATCCTGGCTCCGACCTACTCAACCGAGTTCAAAAAGATGGTGGCGGATCTCCAGCACTGGGCGGCCGGCCTGGGCTACGGGAGCCAACAGCTGAACAAGGCGCTGTCCTCCTTCGATCCGGCCAAAATGATCGAGGTGGCGCAGAGCGTGCTCAGCGGCCTGCTGGGCGTGCTGTCCAGCCTCTTCCTCATCGTGGTGCTGCTGCTGGCGATGAGCCTGGACGCGCCGATCTTCTCGCGGATCGTCGACGCCGCCGCGGTCGAGCGCCCGGAGCTCGCGCGGGCGCTCCAGTCGTTCACTCACCGGACCAGGCGCTACCTGATCGTCTCGACCATCTTCGGCCTGATCTGCTCGGTTCTGGACGTCGCGGCGCTCTACATGCTGGGCGTGCCCCTGCCTCTGTTGTGGGGCGTGCTGGCGCTGATCACCAACTACATTCCAAACATCGGCTTCATCCTGGGCCTCGTCCCGCCCGCCCTGCTGGGGCTGCTGGAAGGCGGCCCCAAGACGATGCTCCTCGTGATCGCCGCGTACATCGCGATCAACGTGGTGATCCAGTCGTTCATCCAGCCGAAGTTCCTCGGTGACGCCGTGGGGCTGTCCACCACGGCGACCTTCCTCTCCCTGATCATCTGGGCCTGGGTGCTGGGGCCGCTGGGGGCCCTCCTGGCGATCCCGCTGAGCCTGCTCGTCCGCGCTCTTCTCATCGACAGCGATCCGGACAGCAAGTGGGCGGCCGCCCTCATCTCGGGACGGCTCCCCCATGCCGAGCCAAATACCGAGCCGAAGCCGTCGCCGTAAGGGGCGTGCCGCCTGAAGCGCGCCGCGCGCCCGGCGCGTAGTGTCTGAGCATGCGGCGATGGGACATCGACGAGCGCCATACCGGCATCGCGGACGGCTCCGCCATGGAGCCGCAGGTCCAGAAGCTTCTGGACCACATGACGCGGGAGGGCTGGGTCGCCGAGGAGCCCGAGGCGCACCTGCTTCCGCACCTCCGGCGCGCCTGCGGCTCCGAGTGGCTGCTCACCGGCGAGCGCCTTCTCGACGACGGCGTCTACGAGGTCACGGTCTCGCTGGCGGGCGATCGGGAGGGGATCCACGTCCACCGCGACGCGATCAGGCTGCTCTCGGCGATCGCCGAGCCCGCCTTCTTCGTACGGCAGAGCGAGCCCGGCGTGTTCGAGTGCGTGACCGGCGTCCTGGACGGCGACCCGCCCGGCTTCAAGAGCCACGGCCACCTGGTCCGGCTGATCGTCAAGTAGGACGAGCCCCTCGTACGGCCCCGCCTTATGGGCCCGCGCCTGAGCGGGCCCGACCGGATCTACTGACCGGCGGCCACGCGGACGGGGACTCCGGGCTCCGAGATGGGGATGGTCCGGACCATCCCGTCGCCTTCCGAACGCCTGCGGCTCCACGGCATGGCGGCGATGAGCAGCGGGAACAGCAGCACCGAGCTCACCGCCCAGGGACGGTGCAGCTCACCCCAGGCGACCCCCTCATACTGCGTGAGCACGAGATAGCCAACGGCGGCCCAGACGGCCGAGCCGATGATCGCGGGCCACGCCCAGCGGGTGGGCCGTGCGACGAGGAACGGCATGAACCACATGAGGTACTGCGCGCCCAGCCGCGGCGTGACGACCATGAAAGCGAGCAGGATCGCGATGGTGACGTCGATGGGGTCGGCCTTGCGCCACCAGATCAGGCAGGCGACCACCGCGGCGTAGATGAGGTACTGACCGATCTTGAGCGCGGCGGGGTTGAGGACCCAGTTGGCACCGACCGTGGGGCCCGCGAGTCCCGTCGCGTTGAGCACGGCCGTCCACCCCCAGTCGCCGGTGATGGGCCGTACGTCGCTGGGCCGCAGGCCGATGGTCTTGAGGACCTCCGGAAGCTGGCCCCACTTGGTCCACCCGCCGATGGGGAGCGTGAGCAGGAAGAAGACCGGAGGGATCCCGGTGGCGACCAGCGAGATCAGGCGGGAGCGCACCCCCGGGAGCAGCATCAGCATCGCGGGGACGAGGATGACCGGCCAGCTCTTGGCGCACAGCGCCAGCCCCATGAGCAGCCCGGCCCAGATCGCGCGGGTGGTGGCCGCCCGGTCCTCGTCGAGGGGATGGGTGAGGCGGCGCAGGAGGTCGCGCGGCCGCCGCCATGGGAGCGGCTCTCCCCGCTTCCAGCCGTCGGGGCCGCGGGCCACGACGTACGCGGCCACACCGAAGAGCAGGGAGACCGGCTCGACCTGGCCGTGGACGGAGGCGACGAGGATGGCGAGTGGGTTGCAGGCGTACTGGAACGCCCGGAGCCGCGCCTTGGTGCCGCCGGCGAGCGTGCCGACCAGGGGGATCAGCAGGATGTCGGAGACGACGGTGACGAGCCGGCCGCTGATCTCCCAGGGGATGCCGAGCCAGAGCAGCAGGCCGTACACGTAGGGGATCGTCGGCAGGAAGTGCCACCCGCCGTTGCTCCCCAGCACCGGGTCGCGGTGGTTGAGGATCGCCTCACCGGCCGGCTTGAAGCTGTTGATGAAGTCGACCGGCTGATAGCTGTCCTTCGCCGAGAGCACGAGGATCAGCACGCGGACGCCGATGCCGATCGCCAGCGTGACGGTCAGCGACGGCCTCCAGCCCCTCCACTGCGCGACGAGGGCGAGCACGACACCGGTGACGAGGACGATGCCTGTCGGGATTGCGTAGTCCATGACGTTGCCAAGACTGCCCGACAAATGAGTAAAGAGGCGACTTGTCACTTGAATTCTCGCCCGTCGATCGCCATCCGTCACCTTTCGCGGTATTGTGACCACGCAGCGTAACAAACGGGAGACGTCAATGACGATTCGGCTCTGGATCACTCTCGCCGTCGCGACGTTCGTCGGCATGCTGATCGGCCTGCTGGCCCCCACGCGAAGCGGCGGGGGGGGGGCGCGGGGGGGGGGGGGGGGGGGGGGGCCCCCGCCCCGGGGGTTGGGGGGGGGGGGGGGGGCCCCCCCCCCCCCCCCCCCCCCCGGGGGGGCGGGCCCACACCCGCCCGCGCCCCCAGGGGGGGAGGG
>NZ_JBGCBZ010000050.1:0-2804 GCF_041262585.1 Planotetraspora sp. GP83
CCCCAGGTTCGCGCACCCACCCCACCCCGAAAAAGGGAGGGAACGGATGCCGCAGGAACCACACAGGGTGGTATTTGCTTTGTGGTCAAGTCCTCGGCCTATTAGTACCGGTCAGCTCCACACATTACTGTGCTTCCACCTCCGGCCTATCAACCCCATCGTCTCTAGGGGGCCTTACCCACTCTCGTGGTGGGAGACCTCATCTCGAGGCGAGCTTCCCGCTTAGATGCTTTCAGCGGTTATCCCTGCCGAACGTAGCCAACCAGCCGTGCTCCTGGCGGAACAACTGGCACACCAGAGGTTCGTCCGTCCCGGTCCTCTCGTACTAGGGACAGCCCCTCTCAAGTCTCCTGCGCGCGCAGCGGATAGGGACCGAACTGTCTCGCGACGTTCTAAACCCAGCTCGCGTACCGCTTTAATGGGCGAACAGCCCAACCCTTGGGACCTACTCCAGCCCCAGGATGCGACGAGCCGACATCGAGGTGCCAAACCATCCCGTCGATATGGACTCTTGGGGAAGATCAGCCTGTTATCCCCGGGGTACCTTTTAGCCGTTGAGCGACACCGCTTCCACATGCCGATGCCGGATCACTAGTCCCAGCTTTCGCTCCTGCTCGACCCGTCAGTCTCACAGTCAAGCTCCCTTGTGCACTTACACTCGACACCTGATTGCCAACCAGGCTGAGGGAACCTTTGGGCGCCTCCGTTACACTTTAGGAGGCAACCGCCCCAGTTAAACTACCCACCAGACACTGTCCCCCACCCGGATACACGGGCGCGGGTTAGACGTCCAAAACGACCAGAGTGGTATTTCACCAATGACTCCACGATGACTAGCGTCACCGCTTCCCAGTCTCCCACCTATCCTACACAAGACGCTCCAAACGCCAATGTCAAGCTGTAGTGAAGGTCCCGGGGTCTTTCCGTCCTGCTGCGCGAAACGAGCATCTTTACTCGTACTGCAATTTCACCGGGCCTGTGGTTGAGACAGCGGGGAAGTCGTTACGCCATTCGTGCAGGTCGGAACTTACCCGACAAGGAATTTCGCTACCTTAGGATGGTTATAGTTACCACCGCCGTTTACCGGCGCTTAAGTTCTCAGCTTCGCCGAAACACGTTCGACTAACCGGTCCCCTTAACGTTCCGGCACCGGGCAGGCGTCAGTCCGTATACATCGTCTTACGACTTAGCACGGACCTGTGTTTTTAGTAAACAGTCGCTTCCCCCTGGCCACTGCGACCCCCACCAGCTTCGAACGCAAAGGTCCTACACCAGTAAAGGTCCCCCTTCTCCCGAAGTTACGGGGGCAATTTGCCGAGTTCCTTAACCACAGTTCACCCGAACGCCTTAGTATTCTCTACCTGACCACCTGAGTCGGTTTAGGGTACGGGCCGCCACGACACTCACTAGAGGCTTTTCTCGGCAGCATAGGATCACCCACTTCGCCACAATCGGCTCGGCATCACACCTCAGGAACATGAGAGACGGATTTGCCTATCTCTCTCCCTACATGCTTACCCCGGGAACAACCATCGCCCGGGATGGGCTACCTTCCTGCGTCACCCCATCGTTTACCTACTACCAGATCAGGCCGAGCGTTCACTCTGACACCCACTCCGAAGAGCAGACCGAGTTAAGGACTCTTAGTATCACTGGGTTCGATATGGGCGCATCACAGCGGGTACGGGAATATCAACCCGTTGTCCATCGACTACGCCTGTCGGCCTCGCCTTAGGTCCCGACTTACCCTGGGCGGATTAGCCTGCCCCAGGAACCCTTGGTCATCCGGCGCAGAAGTTTCTCACTTCTGACTCGCTACTCATGCCTGCATTCTCACTCGCACAACCTCCACGGCTGGATCACTCCGCCGCTTCACCGGATTGCACGACGCTCCCCTACCCACCCAACCCCAAAGAGTCGAGTGCCACGACTTCGGCGGTGTACTTGAGCCCCGCTACATTATCGGCGCGGAATCACTTGACCAGTGAGCTATTACGCACTCTTTCAAGGATGGCTGCTTCTAAGCCAACCTCCTGGTTGTCTCTGCGACTCCACATCCTTTCCCACTTAGCACACGCTTAGGGGCCTTAGTCGGTGATCTGGGCTGTTTCCCTCTCGACCACGGAGCTTATCCCCCGCAGTCTCACTGCCACGCTCTCACTTACCGGCATTCGGAGTTTGGCTGACGTCAGTAACCTTGTCGGGCCCATCAGCCATCCAGTGCTCTACCTCCGGCAAGAAACACGCAACGCTGCACCTAAATGCATTTCGGGGAGAACCAGCTATCACGGAGTTTGATTGGCCTTTCACCCCTACACACAGGTCATCCCCCAGGTTTTCAACCCTGGTGGGTTCGGTCCTCCACGCAGTCTTACCCACGCTTCAACCTGCCCATGCGTAGATCACTCCGCTTCGGGTCTACAGCATGCGACTCAAACGCCCTATTCAGACTCGCTTTCGCTACGGCTCCCCCACACAGGTTAACCTCGCCACACACCATAACTCGCAGGCTCATTCTTCAAAAGGCACGCAGTCACATCACAAACAAGGCAAGCCTCGTCTACGCTCCTACGGCTTGTAGGCACACGGTTTCAGGTACTATTTCACGACCCCTCACCGGGGCGCTTTTCACCTTTCCCTCACGGTACTCGTTCACTATCGGTCATCAGGGAGTATTTAGGCTTACCAGGTGGTCCTGGCAGATTCACACAGGATTCCTCGAGCCCCGTGCTACTCGGGACACCCTCAAACAGTCAGCATGATTTCGCCTACCCGGCTCTCACGGTCTACGGCGCCCCTTCCCA
>NZ_JBGCBZ010000051.1:0-2481 GCF_041262585.1 Planotetraspora sp. GP83
AGTGCGTGCTCCCCGCGCACGCGGGGATGGTCCCACACCCTCACGGTCGTCGTGTCTCATAGCGTCGTGCTCCCCGCGCACGCGGGGATGGTCCCCGGGCGCGTACGGCAGCGGGCCACACCTCCGTGTGCTCCCCGCGCACGCGGGGATGGTCCCTGGCTGCGAAGCTCTCGCGCGGTGAGCGTCTTGTGCTCCCCGCGCACGCGGGGATGGTCCCTGGCCACTGACCAGGCTCATGCCCTTTTCGATGTGCTCCCCGCGCACGCGGGGATGGTCCCGGCTTGCCGTTGTCCGTGCGCGGGAAGTCCTCGTGCTCCCCGCGCACGCGGGGATGGTCCCCGATCTGGTCCAGGTGGACCACGCCCAACCGGTGCTCCCCGCGCACGCGGGGATGGTCCCGGATTAGGACCCTGACCCGGGTCCTGCGCATCCGTGCTCCCCGCGCACGCGGGGATGGTCCCCATGGTGACGTTCCACCGATAGAACGCCCGCAGTGCTCCCCGCGCACGCGGGGATGGTCCTACCGGGACGGTGTCTGATGGGATGGCGTAACCGTGCTCCCCGCGCACGCGGGGATGGTCCCGTGAACGGGTCCGGCCACGACGTTGCGCCGGTGTGCTCCCCGCGCACGCGGGGATGGTCCTACCGGGACGGTGTCTGATGGGATGGCGTAACCGTGCTCCCCGCGCACGCGGGGATGGTCCCCTGTACCGGTCGGCGGCGGACGTGCTCAAGACGTGCTCCCCGCGCACGCGGGGATGGTCCCGGCGGCGTGCTCTGGTATGACATCCCGCTCGGGTGCTCCCCGCGCACGCGGGGATGGTCCCTTGCCTTTGGTCCTGGAGATCAGCGGGGCGCCGTGCTCCCCGCGCACGCGGGGATGGTCCCCGCCGAGAGCTGACGCCAGCGTGCTCGTGGCTGTGCTCCCCGCGCACGCGGGGATGGTCCCATCCCCGTGAACGTCCTGTTCACGGAGCCAGAGTGCTCCCCGCGCACGCGGGGATGGTCCCTTCTACACCTCGTCGGAAGCCTGGCCCTCATTGTGCTCCCCGCGCACGCGGGGATGGTCCCGGGTCGTCTTCCTTGTCCGCGGCCCAGATGACGTGCTCCCCGCGCACGCGGGGATGGTCCCAGGCTTACGGTGGCTCTGTCCGCCCCATCCATGTGCTCCCCGCGCACGCGGGGATGGTCCCACCTCGAAGGACTGGCGCCACGGCTCCAACGTGTGCTCCCCGCGCATGCGGGGATGGTCCCGGAGTTCCCACCGTTAGGGGTGACCTGCTTCTGTGCTCCCCGCGCACGCGGGGATGGCCCCTGGTCCTATATCACCTCCGCCCAGGCGGGAACCGTGCTCCCCGCGCACGCGGGGATGGTCCTCCACGGGGATCTCCGTGGACACGCTCCGGGACGTGCTCCCCGCGCACGCGGGGATGGTCCCGCAGTCAGCGTGAAGTACAGGCCGTGCAGGTTGTGCTCCCCGCGCACGCGGGGATGGTCCTCCGCCGAAGTCGGGGCCGCGCTCGGCGGCTCCGTGTGCTCCCCGCGCACGCGGGGATGGTCCCCCGAGAAGGGATAAGGGAAGTGTTCGGAAAGAGTGCTCCCCGCGCACGCGGGGATGGTCCCCGTGTCACGTGGGGCCGGGACCAGTCCAGACCGTGCTCCCCGCGCACGCGGGGATGGTCCCGTCTCCGACATTTTCGTCGAGACCGAAGGCTTGTGCTCCCCGCGCACGCGGGGATGGTCCCAGCACGCGGGCGGCGACGTCCGGAGAGATCTCGTGCTCCCCGCGCACGCGGGGATGGTCCCAACTGGATCCGCGTGGCGAAGGTCGGAGTGGGGTGCTCCCCGCGCACGCGGGGATGGTCCCTGGACTGGCACCGTTTCCAAGACCTGGTTGACGTGCTCCCCGCGCACGCGGGGATGGTCCCAACTACAACGGCGCCGGGAGCGCGACGCACTCGTGCTCCCCGCGCACGCGGGGATGGTCCCTGCGGGACACACTGGCAGCATGGCTGGACAGCGTGCTCCCCGCGCACGCGGGGATGGTCCCCTTCCCAACCCGACTACCCGGTCCGACTTCCCGTGCTCCCCGCGCACGCGGGGATGGTCCCGGCGCACCCAGTGCTGCGGTGTAGGTCCGCTTGTGCTCCCCGCGCACGCGGGGATGGTCCCGGCGGCAAGTCCTGGTCGCAGTGGGCGACGTAGTGCTCCCCGCGCACGCGGGGATGGTCCCCGCTCCTCCTGGGACAACGGGGGCAGCACATTGTGCTCCCCGCGCACGCGGGGATGGTCCCGCAGCGTCCGGGCCGCGATGGGCATGCCGGTCGTGCTCCCCGCGCACGCGGGGATGGTCCCTGCAAAGGATCATGAACCCGCATGCATAGGCTGTGCTCCCCGCGCACGCGGGGATGGTCCCGCAGCGTCCGGGCCGCGATGGGCATGCCGGTCGTGCTCCCCGCGCACGCGGGGATGGTCCCTGCA
>NZ_JBGCBZ010000052.1:0-2450 GCF_041262585.1 Planotetraspora sp. GP83
GTTGGATCCCCCCCCCCCTCTGCCCCCGGGGGGGCTACCGGGCCCCCCCGGGGCCCCCCCCGCCCCGCGGCCCAACCCACCGGCCCGGGGGGGGCCCCCCCCCCGCGCGGGGGGGGGGCCGCACCCCCCCCCGCGGCTCGGGTGGGCGGGTCAGCCGAGCTTGAGCAGCAGTTCGGTGAGCTCGGCAGGCATGGTGATCATGCAGTCGTGGCCCGTCTCCAGTTCCCACACCTGTGCCGGGCTGCCGTTGGGCTGTATCGCTGGGACGGGCCGCCGCTTGATGCCCTCCGGTACGCCGGCGACGCAGTGAATGTGCGTCCGCGGAATCGTGCGCACGACCGGGTTGTCCAGCCGGACCGGTTGCCCGAAACAGAGCACCGGCTGATCCGACAACATCCCCCGCAGCCACGCCACGTCCGCCGGGTCGGTGACCCCGAACAGACCGAGGGGCGGCGGCAACTCGGGCATCGGCGGGATCCGCCAGCCGATCTCGGACTCCGCGGCGCGGTCGATGAGGGCCTGGGTCACGGGATGCACATCCACCGCGCTCTCGCCGTCCTCCGGGACCATCGCGTCGAGATAGACCAGATGGGCGATCCGATCCGGGATTCGGTTGGCGGCGGACGAGATGACCAGCCCGGCGTAGCTGTGGCCCACCAGGATCACGTCGGTGAGGTCCTCCTCGGTGATCAGCCTGACGATGTCGTCGACGTGCGTGTCCAGCCCTACCTCGGGGCCGAGCAGATGCGCCTTGTCGCCGAAGCCGGTCAGCGACGGCGCGACCACCCGATGCCCGGCCGTTGCCAGCAACGGGACCACCCGCTCCCAGCATTGCCCGCTGTGCCAGGCCCCGTGTGCCAGCAAATATGTTGACATGGTGTAGCTCCTTGCTCGCGGAAGGGACCACCGGCCGATTTCGCCGGTGTTCGTCCCGGAAGTGAGGCTTCCGCTCACCCGCTGACGGAGCCAGAGCCCCCGCGCTCCTGGGGGTGACAGGACCAGGCAGGCATGTAGGTGCGCGAATTACAGTGGGGACATGAGCGACGAATTCAACCTTCTGGGCGATTACGTACGCGCCCGCCGGGAGCTCGTCACTCCTGAACAGGCCGGCATCCCCTCCCTGGGCGTACGGCGCGTGCCGGGCCTGCGCCGGGAGGAGGTCGCGATGCTCGCGGGCATCAGCGCCGACTACTACCTGCGCCTGGAGCAGGGCCGCGACCGCAACCCCTCCACGCAGGTCCTCGAGTCCCTCGCCCGCGTGCTGCAGCTCGACGACGACGCAACGGCCTACCTGCTACGCCTCAGGGCGGAGAAATCCCGGCGGCGACGGCGGCGGCCCCGGAAAGAGGCCGTCCCTCGGGGCGTCGCCAAGCTCGTCGCCATGCTTCCGCTCCCCGCGTATGTGGAGGGCCGCTACTTCGACGTCCTCGCCGCCAACGCGCTGGCGACCGCTCTGTCGCCGCGACTAGTGGCGGGGGGCAACCGCCTGCGGGACGTGTTCCTCGAGCCCGCCGAGCAGGCCCTCTACCCGGACTGGGAGGATGCCGCGCATGGCATGGTCGCCGGCTTCCGCGAGTCAGTCGGCACCGACACGGACGACCCCCGATTCATCGAACTCGTCGGCGAGCTCTCCCTCGCCAGCCCTCGCTTCAGCAGGCTCTGGGCCCGCCACGACGTGAACACGTGCGAAGGCACACCCAAGCACATTGACCATCCTCAGGTCGGTGGCCTCTGCCTGAACCGGGAGAGACTGGGCGTCAGCGGCGCGACAGGCCAGACGCTCGTCGTCCTCCACCCGGACCCCGGCACCGACAGTGCCGACAAGCTGGCGCTCCTCGCGTCCGTCATGCGGACGTGACCCCGCCCGAGGAGATTGCCGAGGTGTGCTCTGGGCGGCGTAGCCCAGGCTGCCGTAGAGTTCGCCAACCTGCGTGCGTCCCGGCGCGGTGGTCTGCCCGCGAGGACGGCGGCCCAGGCCCCAGTCCGCGATGACCCAGCGCCCGTCGAGCCACAGGATGTTAGCCGGTTTCAGGTCGCGGTGGATCCACCCGGACTGGTGCGGCTCCCGTAGGCCTTCGCAGATCGCCGTGATCAACTCTCGCAGCGGTCCGTCGTGGCTGAGGACGGCGGCCATGTCCTCGGCCGAGTAATCGGCCAGCGGCATGACCCGCATGCCAGTACGGTCGGAACCTGCGGCGATGCCCTCGCCGCCCTGGGCCACAAGATATTGGGGACTCGGCAACTCGATCCAGTCCTCCCGCCGCACCATCGCGCTGCGGCCCTCCGCGCCGAGGAAGAACCGCAGGTCGCCCAGCCATACCGCGCTGAGCACGTTCGCGTCGAACGAGATCGAGTACAACGCCGTTGCGTTTGGCTGTCTGCGGCTGAGTCAAGGGCCTTGAGGACGCGAACGGGACTTCTGGTAGATCAACTTGTGTCGAGCAAGGCGA
>NZ_JBGCBZ010000053.1:0-2376 GCF_041262585.1 Planotetraspora sp. GP83
GGAGGGCTCCAAGCTCAGGCTGATCACACCCAAGTCATGATCACAGAAATCCAGGTGCAGGGGGTCGTAACGATCACGAGATGTGGGCCAGATCCAGATCCAGTTTTCACGCGTCGCCGACAAGCACGGCCGCGGACGGCTGGCGCGCTCACCTCTACCGGCTGGCCGTGGACCCCGCCCGCCGAAGGCAGGGGATTGGCAGCGCCCTGATTCGGGCCGCCGAGGAGCGCTTGGCCGCATTCGGAGCGTTCAGGGCCGATGCGATGGTCCTACGCGACAACGAGCGCGCCCATCGTGCCTGGGATGCAGCAGGTACTCACCCAGCCCCAATGGTCCCGTTGGGTCAAGCTCCTGACATAAGCACCGGCCCCAGCGCCACCGCAACTGGCACCACCGGCCGGCCACCGGCAGATCCTCGGGGCCGGGCGGCCGCCCACTCCTTCATCCGGGTGGCCATTTCGAAGAGCCCGTTTTATACGGATGTCGCTATCCTTGTCCGCCATGACCTCTCAGCAACTCTCCCTTGAAGCACCTCACGTGTCCCCGCCGCCACAACCCCGCTCTCCCGCGGAGAAGGAGAACGGCCAGGAGAGTGGGGGCGTCCTGGCCATGCTCGAGCGCATTAGCTCGGTCGTCGTGCCGGTAGGCGTCGGGCTCTACGCCGTTTTGTACATGGGCATCACGGAGGTGTATAACGTCTTCGGCGTCAACCCCGCGCAGGCCGGCATCGACCAGTCCGTCCTGTTCAGCCGCCTCATGGGCACCCTGATCCTGCTCCTCGTGACCGCCGTCCCGTTGCTGGGTGTCGTCGTGGGCACGGGGTGGTTGCTCAACAAGCTGACAGGCGGCGCGCTGAGCCGACTCGCCCAGGCGATCCGGCAGCGTCCCTGGATCGCCGCCTCGATCGCCGCGCTCTGGTGTGGCGCGACCTACTGGGGCCTGTTCAACGTCTTCGCCGACCTGCATCTCACCGCCATGGTCATCATCGCGGTGGGCATCGGCGTCCTGGCGTTCCTCATCCCGTTTCGGCTGCTGCGCCGCAAGCCGGTCGGAAGGGCGGGGATGAAGGTGCTCGTCGGCGCCCTCTCCGGCATCGGCGTGGGTTTCGTCCTGATCGTGAACCTCATGAACGGGGCGACCGAGCTCAGGCAGACCGGGCAGGCCAACCTGCTGCTGAACCTCGTCGGCTTCCAGGACCAGTGGACCATCGTCAAGGATAGCGACGACAAGACGCTGTACGACGGCCGCTACATGATGCAGCTGGGCGAGAGCGACGGCACCTACATCTTCTACGACTGCGACAAGATGGAGACCTTCCGCCGCTCGGCCGAAGGCACCATCCTCAGCGCCATCCAACTCGATCCCGAGCGCGAAAAGGGCTTCACCTGCGGCGACCTGGCCAAGGACGACGGCCCCAAGGACCAGAAGGGCAGCGGGACGTAGACGGACCGGGGCGCCGGACCACCCAATGGCGGACGTCGAACCGGTTCTCGTGGTGGTGGCGGAGCTGGTGGAGATCTAGTCTCGGCAGCGCTGGCCATGGACGAGCTGATCGAGAGCACCGGCGTGAGTCAGCGCTCCTGGCAGTCTTGACGCATCTGCGCGTAGAGTCGCGACTAGCCAGCGCCGTCCGCCTTGGTGCGTCATCTCCTTGTCGGCAGCCGTAGCCGACTGGGCCAGACCCAACGCGGCCGAAGATCCCAGATTGACTGTCTTCAGCTTTGCAACGCTGCAGTCGTCTCCTTCCGCCACACGCACAGACTTCGCCTGCGGCACGGTGAGGACCGCCCCGCTGCCCTACTCGTCCCGTACGCGGTTGACGGCACTATCGTCGCCTCGACGTCCGTCCCTCGTGACCAAACCGTTCCGGCCCAGCGCCGGCAGCTCATCGACCATCGGTTCCAGTTGAGAGCAGTGCATCCGAGCGCTGAGCGGATCAGCCGGTTACGCAGTTCCCATTCCCGGTTGATCTTGCGCCCGCACCGGCCTTTCCCGCCGCACCCGCTCCGCCTTGCCAGTGCCGAGCTTTCGTGCCAGTGCCGCCGCACCCGCGCTGCCCTTCTCCACCGGCCCCGGTCCGCCGCACCCGCTCCCCGCTCCCCGCTCCCCGCTTCTTGCGGATGGCATAGGCGGCCTCCGGCCTCACGCGCCTCACGGGCCTCACGACCCCCCGCGTGCCCCGGCGCGGCAGGAGAGGAAACCAGGCAACAAAGCAGTCGATCATGACGTTAGTGCTGTCTCGCGGCTGTTTTAGCAGCACTATCGTCATGATCGAATATTGCATGATCGAACCGTTGGGCACCGGAAAAAGGGGCCCGGAAACAGAGAAAGCCACCCCTGTCGGGGTGGCTTCCTCAAACGATTGTCCGGCGGTGT
>NZ_JBGCBZ010000054.1:0-2309 GCF_041262585.1 Planotetraspora sp. GP83
CTTCGATCACGAGCTACCAGGCCCTGGGACGCCTCAGGCTGTCGATCGCGCTAAGGCGTGGGCCTGGCGACACTAAACCTGCACCAGCCGGAATTCGGCTGTCTTCTCCGAGGATGCTCTGTGGCGGACGCCGGGATTCGGCGCGCTACACGCGAGGACGCCCCCGCGCAGGGCAGGAATGCTCCGCGCGGGGGCCGGTGATCCTCGTTGAGGCGAAGCCGGGAACGCCCTTCGGGCGGCCACCGATCCGATCCCCTGGTGTGGCCGCCGATCGGTGACGCGTCGTCAGAAGATCTCGAAAGCGGACGGCGGCTGGTGCCACCCGAACGCCGGGGCGGCCTTGGCGAGCGCGCCGGGACGCAGCTCGCGGATCAGGCCGGCGCCGGCCAGCGCCTGGAGCGACGCGCCGCCCATGTAGACGGCCCCGAGAGCCCGGATGTCGAACGCGAGGTCCGCGTCGTCCGTCGTGGGCGCGCAGGACGCCGCGTCCGGCGACCCGGTCAGGCGCCACTTTCCGGTGTTGACCGGCAGGAAGTCGTCGGTGACGTCGATGACGACGTCGATGGCCGTGGCGTACCGGCGCGACGCCAGCGCCTTGGCGACGTCGACGACCCGGATGTAGAGCCCGTCGCACAGGTGCGCCGACAGTTGCCGCGCCTCGCCGACCCAGTAGAACAGCGGCTCGTCGACCGAGACCGACCACGTCGAGACGTAGCGGGTGAGGTCGACCTTGAGCAGGAAACGCCACAGCGCGTCGTACGCCTCGGGGGTCGTGGACACCTGCTCGACGACGTCCACGGTGCTGAGCGGCCCGGTCCCGGACCAGGAGCTCCGCACCCGCCACAGGGCGTAGCCGTCGATGCCGTCGTCGCCTTCGTGGATGACGGCCCGCAGCGCCGAGCCGCCCGCCCGCTGGGACATGAGGTCGGCGAGGCGGTAGTCCCAGTGCGCGGCCGTACGCTCCGACCATCCCGGGCGGTCGGCGTAGACCTGGTCGTAGATCTTCACGAGGGCGTCGCGGAGGTCGGCCGGTGAGCCTTCGGTGACCTTTCCGGCAGGAGTCCCCGGCGGCGGGGTGACCTCGCGCGAGTTCACGTTGAGCGCGAGCCGCCGGACCGCCACGCCGTACCCGAACCGGTGGTAGATGCGGCCTTCGCTGGCCCAGCACAGGGTGATGCCCTCGCCGAGGGCGCGCGCGTCCTCGAAGTGCCGGCGCATCAAGTGGGTGAGGATGCCCTTGCGCCGGACGGTGGCGGACACCGCGCCCCGGCAGCCGTGGGCGGCGGGGATCACCGCGCCGGGAACCGCGATCTGCCGGGTGTTGCCGCCCAGCGTGGCGACGATCCGGCCGTCGCTCCGCACGATCAGCGAGCGCTCGGGCTCGAACAGCTCGCGCTCTGCCTCCAGGCTCTGGGGGTCGCCGTCGATGTTGATGCCCGCGGAGAACACCGCATAGATGTCTTCCCAGTCCTCGTGGGCCGGGACCTCGATCGAAAAGTCGTCGGTACTCCCGACGGTGTTGCTCGTCATTCGGTAGCCTCCGGAATGCCGCGAAAGAGTCTTTGCCGGATGTCGGGGAACGGCGCAGCGAGCCTGGCCGCGGGAGCGCGAGCGGGGTCAGGCCGCGCCGATGAGGGTGTTCTGGTAGGCGGTGATCAGCCACTGCCCGTCCTGCTTGGCCAGCACCCACGTCGCCCGGACGGCACGCTCCGGCGCGACCTCGGCGTCGCCGGGAGCGAGGACACCGCCACGCGTGACGAGCACGGCCGCGTCCTTGCCGATGAACTTCGCCGAGATCGGGTCCCCGGTCACCCGGGTGCCCTTGTAGGGGCCGGAGTACGCCTTGGTCATGAACTCGCGGATCCCCTGGCGGCCGCTGACGAAGATGTCATCGGGGAGGATCATCGTGGCGTCCTCGGTGAAGACCTCGGCGAAGGCCTCCGCGTCGTTCTTGGCCCACGCGGCGACGATGCGCCGGGGCACCTCGCGGACGGCCGTCACGTCGTCGGTGATGGTCGATGAAGAGCTCATGTCTGTCGTTCCTTCGCTGAACGGCTGGAACACGGATAAAGGCCGCGAGCCGACAGGGGTCCGAGCGACCGAGCCCGAATCGCCATCGGTCACCTTCGCATCGTGATCGCCGCCTGTCCCGCCGTGCATCTCTCGCCGTGCGGTGTCCCCCCAGCCGGGAGTGCCCGGCCTGTACGGCGTGCCCGGCCTGCGGACACGCCGACAACTTAGTCAATCTTGACAACAGATATTGTCGGTGGGAGGGTAAGGGCCCGAAAGAAGCCTCGTCACAGCCGGAC
>NZ_JBGCBZ010000055.1:0-1727 GCF_041262585.1 Planotetraspora sp. GP83
CTGGATCTGGCCCACATCTCGTGATCATCACGACCCCCTGTGAGCATCACGTCGTGAGGAGCACGCGCTTGCGAAGCAGGTCGAAGGTGGCGCGGCCGTAGGTCTGCCGCTTGAGCATCTTGAGCCGGTTGACGTGGCCCTCTACAGCGCCGGAGCTGTGCTGCAGGGTCAGCCCGTTGAGGACGGCCGCGTGGTCCTGTCGGAGGCCTTTGGTGAAGGACCGCAGGTAGGGCAGGTCGTCGGCGTCGACCTTCGCCATCCAGTCGTCGAGCCGATCGCCGCGACGTTCGAGCATCATCTGGGCGAAGCCCTGTACATGCCCGGCGAGGACATCCAGGTGCGGGCAGTCGGCGAGTGCCTGCTTGAGGGCGAGTTGGTCGTCGCTGTCGAGGTTGTCGGGATGGGTCATGATCCACGCGGTGAGGGTGCGCACCTTGGGCGGCTTGGTGACGGCGGGCGGCGCGACGCCAGTCTCGCGGAACGGGGCCAGGTAGTCGCGGACCGAGCCGTAGCTGCCTCGGTACCCCCGCGCGGCGATCTCGCGGTGCAGTTCCAGGACATTGGTACAGCCCTGATTCCAGCGTTCATGCAGGTGAGGCTTGTACGGGTCAAGCTTGCTCGGCCGCCCGGCCACGCTGGTGGCCACGACGTCCTCGGCCGTCTCGGCGCGGTAGAACCGGCGGACGGTCTCCTTGGCCAGGCCGAGCTCGCGCATGATCGGCTTGATGCCCTTACCTGCGGCCTTCAACGCCTGGACCTGGGCGTAGCGTTCGCGAGTGCGGACCACGATCGCGCTGGTCTCCGCGCGGGCCTTAGCCGCGTCGTCGGCCAGTTGCTGCAGATCGCGGGCGGGTTTGTCGGCGACCGGGGCTGGCGGGGCAGGGTCGGCGCGGTGCAGACAGTGGTGGTGGGCGGCCACCGTCTTCTCCACGTATTTGCCCAGGTTGTTCCACAGATGCCAACGGTCAGCAGTCTGGATGGCGTCCGGTGCGCCGGTACGGGCGCCGTCGGCATAGGCTCCGGCGCGGTCCCGGCAGATCACCTCGACGCCCGGGTGCGCGCGCAGCCATGCGGCCAGCGTCTCGGCCTCCCGGTCGGGCAGCACGTCGACCGGGTCATGGGTGTCCATGTTGATCAGGATCGTTCCGTAGACGTGGCCGCGGCGGAACGCGAAATCGTCCACCCCGAGCACAGTCACCACACCGATCTCCGGATCGGGCATCGCCCGGATCCGGCGCAGCAGCGTGCTGCGGCTGGTTCTCAGCCCGAGCAGGTCGGCCAGGCGGGCACCCGCGCGGCCCGCCAACGCCAGCGCGATCGCATCCAGCATCCCGGTCAACAACGGGCTCCGCCGCACGTACGGCCTGGTCAAGCCTGCGATCTGCTCGGCGAACGTCTGGGCAGGGCAGAGGCTGTTGTCGCAGAAGAACCGGCGGGACAGCACCCGGATCAGCACCCTGCGACCGCCGAGCGCCGCATCCGCGAGCCGTCGCTCGTAGTGACTATGCACACGAGTGGAGACGCATCCGCACTTCGGGCATGTGCCCTGCTCGGCACGGGGACGGACCCAGATCGTCACGTACGCCTCGGCCACCTCCACGCGGTCAACAACGACGCCGGCAAGGTGAGGAAGGAGGGCTCCAAGCTCAGGCTGATCACACCCAAGTCATGATCACAGAAATCCAGGTGCAGGGGGTCGTAACGATCACGAGATGTGGGCCAGATCC
>NZ_JBGCBZ010000057.1:0-1448 GCF_041262585.1 Planotetraspora sp. GP83
GGTTGCGGGGTGCTGCCCGGCGTTTGGTCCGTACTTGCTGGTCGGGTTCTTTCGCGTACGGGCCTTGACACGGGAGCGGCGCCCTGCGGGCAGTAGGTCACCCAGTACGGCCTGGCCTATCGCGCCGATCAGTTCGGTGGGACCGGTCGGGAGGACTCCGGTGGCATTGGTCACCGTGTCGGCTGCCGCTTGGATGAGAATGGTGAAGCTGATCCGGTCCATGTCCAAGCCTGGCCGGGTGGCCGCAGCGTCCCCGGCAGCGCGGATCAGCGCTTGGTAGGCCGTGAGCAGGGCGTACACCTCTTGCTCGAGGCCCGGGACGCTGCGTGAGCGCAGGACGCGGCCGTCCAGCATGGTCGCCTTGATCGAGAAGTAGGTCGTCTCGGCCTGCCAGCGCTCGTGGTACAGGTCTACGAGTTCTGGAGCCGGGTAGCGGGTGTGGTCGAGCAGGCTGGTGACCAGGCGCCACTGCTCGCGCCGGACGGTGCCATCCGCCAGTGTGACGGTGATGTGCGTTTCGATCACGCGGACCGCGAGCGGGACTCGCAGGGCGCCGTAGCCGATCCGGGTCAGGTATGAGCCGTCGGGGAGACGGCGCTGGATGAGGGGGCAGCGGCGGGCGGAGGAGCGCACCAGGAACTGTGCTCCACTGGCAGCGACGTCGCGCAGGAACTCCGCGGCGTCGAAGCCGGCGTCGGCGAGCAGCAGCATGGTGGGGTCCAGCGCACCCAGCAACCGGTGTGCGTATGGCAGTTCGCCCTCACTTTCGGGGCCGAAGGCGGCCGACAGCAGGGCGCGTGTGCCGCACTCGATCACCACCAGCAGGCGTAGCAGCGGGTAGCCGAACTCCAGTCTTTCGCCTGCCCGTTTAGGGTAGCGCCAGGTGACCTGCTCCTCCTCGGGCACGTGCAGATGGGTGCCGTCGATGGCCACCGTGCGCAGACCGCGGTAGAACACCCCGGGCTGGCCGCGCAGGCCTACGGTGCCGGCCACGGTCTCGAACAGCCGTCGCAGCGGCGCGGCCCCGATCCGGCGCCGGGCTCGAGAAAGCGAGGAGACGTTGGGGCGCACCAAGGGCAGGTCTGCCAAGGCAGCGGTCAGTTTGCCCCAGGTCGCACGGTAGGAGCAGCGCTCGAAGACGGCCAGCGCGAGCACGAAGTACACCACGACGCGAGACGGCAGCAGCCGCAGCCGTTTCTCACGCGCCCCGGTCTCTTCCAGCACCGCGTCCACCAGGTCGAAGTCGACGATCTGGGTCAACTCACCCAGATGACCAGGCGCGTGCACGCCCCCGGCTACCTCGATCGTCCGGGTGATGACAGACTTCTCCTGCAACGGGACTCCTGGGACCTGATCGCCTTGCTCGACACAAGTTGATCTACCAGAAGTCCCGTTCGCGTCCTCAAGGCCCTTGACTCAGCCGCAGACAGCCAAACGCAACGGCGTTG
>NZ_JBGCBZ010000058.1:0-1391 GCF_041262585.1 Planotetraspora sp. GP83
ATGTGGATGAACGCCTCATAACAGTTGAACAGCCCATGCCGGCCGGTCAGCAGATACCCCTCCAGCCACCCCTGACACAGGTGCTCACTCAGCACCTCCATCACCCGGCCGTCGGGAGAGAGGTTCTCGTCGGTCGCAAGGACCTCGGCCCCCCATGCCTTACCGGTGACCTCGAACACGGCCGAAAGCCGGTTCGACGCGGTCTCATCCGGCCCCATCAACCGGAAATTATCCCGGTTGGCCGCGATCACATCCCGCAGGAACCCGCCCAGCACACGGGTCGGCTCCGTGAAAACAGACGCCGGCGACTTCACCACCACCCCATGACCGCGGAAGTCCGGCAGCTCCAACGGCCGCAACACCACACCACCGTTGGCGTGCGGGCTGGCGCTCATCCGCCGCGGGCCCTCCGGCACCGTACCCAGAATTTCGGCGTTCGGCCTCCCCCGGGCGTCGAACAGCTCCTGCGGCCGGTAGGAGCGCATCCACTCCTCCAGCATCGCCCGATGCCCCGCATCATCCCGGACCCCCGCCAGCGGCACCTGATGCGCCCGCCACGTCCCCTCCACCGGCACACCGTCCACCTCACGCGGCCCGGTCCACCCCTTCGGCGTACGAAGGACGATCATCGGGAGACGACGCTCCCCGCCCCGCTTGTACTCGCCGATCTCATCGAAAACCACCTCCAAGGTCTCGGCCATCAACCGGTGCATCACCCCGGGATCGTCCCCCGCCACCAGGTGCGGGCGATACCCGTACCCCTCCAAAAGCTTGACCAGCTCCCCCTCCGGAATCCTGGCCAGCACCGCCGGGTTCGCGATCTTGTACCCGTTCAGATGCAGAACCGGCAACACGACACCGTCCTTGTCCCGGTTCAGGAACTTGTTCGAATGCCAGCTCGCGGCCAGCGGACCCGTCTCCGCCTCCCCGTCCCCGATCACACACGCCACCACCAGACCCCGATTGTCATAGGCCGCGCCGTAAGCATGGGCGAGCGCATACCCCAGCTCACCACCCTCATGGATCGAACCCGGCGTCTGCGGAGCGACATGACTCGGAATGCCCCCCGGGAAGGAGAACTGCCGAAACAGCCGCCGCATCCCCGCCTCGTCCCGCGAGACCTCGGGATAGATCTCGGAGTAGGTCCCCTCCAGCCACGCATGCGCGACCGCCGCCGGACCGCCGTGCCCCGGACCGCAGATGTAGATCATGTCCTGACCACGCTCCCGGATCACCCGGTTCAGATGCGCGAAGCAGAAGTTCAAACCCGGCGTGGTCCCCCAATGCCCCAGCAGCCTCGGCTTGATGTGCTCAGGCGCCAGCGGCTCGGCCAGCAGCGGGTTAGCCATGAGATAGATCTGCCCGACCGCCAGATAGTTCGCAGCCCGCCA
>NZ_JBGCBZ010000059.1:0-1338 GCF_041262585.1 Planotetraspora sp. GP83
GTGTTCTGGTTCAGGACATAGGAAACGGGTGTCTCGAGACATAGGAAACCCCGGTGGAGCATGTCTCCAGAGATAGGAAACACGGGGAGTTAGGACCTGCGGGCGGTCGACAGTCGGCCCGTGTCGAAGGCCAAACTCATCATCACGGCGGTCGTTGTCGAGGGCCGCTCACAGGCAGACGTCGCCCGCTCCTACGGAGTCTCCAAAGGCTGGGTCTCCAAGCTCGTCGCCCGCTACCGCGAGCAGGGCGAGGCGGCGTTCGAGCCGCAATCCCGGCGACCGGCAACCTCACCGACCGCGATCGACGCCGCAACGGTCGAGTTGATCGTCCGGCTCCGCAAACAGCTGTCCGGCCAGGGCCTGGACGCCGGGCCGGACACGATCGCCTGGCACCTTCGCCACCACCACGGGAAAACGGTGTCGCGGGCTACGATCAGCCGCTACCTGACCCGGGCCGGCCTGGTCACCCCCGAGCCGAAGAAACGGCCACGATCCTCCTACATCCGCTTCCAAGCCGAGCTGCCGAACGAGACCTGGCAGGCCGACTTCACCCACTACCGGCTGGCAGACGGCACCGACACGGAGATCCTCACCTGGCTGGATGACCACTCCCGCTACGCCCTGCACGTCACCGCCTGGCCGCGCATCACCGGCCCGATCGTGCGCGACACCTTCCGCCACGCGGTGGCCGCCCACGGCGTGCCCGCCTCCACATTGACCGACAACGGCATGGTCTTCACCACCCGCCTGGCCGGCGGCCGCGGCGGCCGCAACGCCTTCGAGCACGAACTCCGCCGCCTGCACGTGACCCAGAAGAACTCCACCCCCAACCACCCCACCACCTGCGGCAAGGTCGAACGCTTCCAGCAGACCATGAAGAAATGGCTGGCCGCTCAAGCCACCCAGCCGACTTCGGTCTGTGACCTGCAGGCGCTCCTGGAGACCTTCGTCGAGCTCTACAACCACCGCCGCCCGCACCGATCGTTGCCCCACCGCGCCACCCCCGCTGCGGTCTACAACAACCGGCCCAAGGCGCTGCCAGCCGACAGCCGCGACGGCGACACCCACACCCGGGTCCGCCACGACCGCGTCGACCGCACCGGCGTCGTCACCCTGCGGGTCGGTGGCCGGCTCCACCACATCGGCATCGGACGAACCCACGCCCGAACCCACGTCATCCTTCTCGTCGACGATCTCCACGTCCGCATCGTCGCCGCCACCACCGGGGAACTCCTCCGCGAGCTGATCATCGACCCCACACGCGACTACCAACCCCAGTACACAAAGAAACCCCCGAACCCGTAGGTTCGAGGGTTTCCGATGTCTTGCGACATCACA
>NZ_JBGCBZ010000060.1:0-1334 GCF_041262585.1 Planotetraspora sp. GP83
CTGTCCCGCGTCAAGATGTTGGCTCAAATGATCCGGTCTGAAAGTTGGGGATGCAGGTTCGGGTCGGTGTAGACCTCGATCGGGCGGTGTCCGCCGAGGGCCTCGTGGGGGCGGATGTGGTTGAAGACGTGCCGGTAGGCCTCGGATTCGCGGGCCAGGGCGGGCAGGTCGTCGATCTCGATCCGGTACAGGTGCTCGTACTTCAGTGAGCCGAAGGCGCGTTCCCGCACCCCGTTTTGGCCGGGTGAACGCCGCCGGGTGCGGATGTGCAGCAGTTCGGGCCGGGAGGCGATGAAGCGGGCGAACGCGGCGCCTTTGAAGGCGGCCCCGTTGTCGGTGACCAGGCGAATCCGGCGGATCTCGCCCGTGTTCGGGTCGGCCAGGGCCTCGGCCAGGCTGCAGCCGGCCAGGCGTTCGGCCTCGGCGATGGCGATCTGCACGGCGGCGATGGCATCGGCGCCGGTGCAGGTCGGCGCGATGTGCCAGCCGTGCTCGATCTTGGTGAAGTAGTCGGTCACCCCGGCCAGCCGCCATATCCCTCCTGCTGTGGTCTCGTACTCGGAGAAGTCCAGCTGCCACACCTGGTTCGGCCCGGTGGGTGGGTCGGCGAAGGCGGCCTTGCGGGCCTTGGCCAGCGCACGCCGCTCGCCTTGGTAGTCGACAGGTTGGAGCAGGCCCCGGCGGCGTAGTGCCCGCTCCACCGACGAGGCCGATACCTGATGGCCGTCGGCGGCCATCAACCAGGCGATCTTGCGGTGGCCCCAGGCCGGCCAGTCCGCGGCGTACTTGGCCGCCACCGGCTCGATGGCATCGACCACCGGTGCCGGCCACGGCCCCTTCCCCACCCGTCCGCACGCAGCGGCGGCCCGCCAGCGGGTGTAGGTGCGGCGCGGGATGCCGATCAACGTGCAGAACCTCGAGATCGGCATCGCCGCGTCTTGGCGGATCACCTCGAGGTCCGCGAAGGGGCCAGGCGCCCCTCAGCGGACTTCTTCCACACCCGCAGCTCGACGTGGGCCTCACCCAACGCCGCGTGCAACTCGGCGATCTCCGCCTCCAGCTGCTGCTCCCGCGCCGACGGGCCCGCACTGCCACCCGCCACCAGGCCCTGCCTGCCGTATTCCAGGAACTGGGCCTTCCACTTGCTGACCGAGGTCTCCGACGTCTTGTTCCGCCGGGCGGCCTCCGCGATCGTCATCTCACCGGCCAGGACCGACAACACGATCCGGATCTTGTCCTCAACGGGGAACTGCGGGGGGCGACTCATCATGCGTCTCTCTTCCAGGCTCAGGAGACCCAACTAACTCCTGCGCCACTAAGTCTGACGCGCGACA
>NZ_JBGCBZ010000061.1:0-1107 GCF_041262585.1 Planotetraspora sp. GP83
GGCGATCCGCTCGATGGCGTCGGCGGCGACCCGCAGTCCGTCACGACGGCGGATCTCCGCACCGGCCGCCTCCAACCGAGAGCGGAGCTCGGCGTCTCCCAACAGCCGGTCGATCGCCCCGACCAGCTCCTCATCGGCGAACCCGTAGGTGTCCAAGCGGACCCCATAACCGGTCTCCTCGATCCGCTGCGCGTTGTCGTACTGATCCCAAAACAGCGGCAACACGATCATCGGCTTGCCGAAGTGCAGCGCCTCAGTCGTCGTGTTGTTCCCACCATGCGTGATCACCAGATCCACCAACGGCACAACCTTCGTCTGCGGCACGAACTCCGCACCCCACATGTTCGCCGCCAACTCGATCTCCGCATGCAACGGCCCCTTGGACACGATGTACCGATGCCGCGTCCCGGCCAGCACCGAGATCACCCGCCGCATCAGCTCCACATCGGCCGACCCCAGCGACCCCAGCGAAAAATAGATCAGCGACCCCTCACCCGGGATGTCCGGCAGCGTGAACTCCTCATCGGTCTCCCGCACCGAGGAATCCAGCCGCGTCCACGAACCGTCCAGCGGCCGCTCCACGATGTAGTCCACGATCTCCGGATACACATACAGATTCGCATCCCCCACATGGATGAACTCCAACTCCGGCAACGCGGGCGCGCCCTGCCCCACCACCCACTCGTTGAACCCCGCCCAGATCTCCCGATGCGTCCGGTCATACTCGGCCCGAAACCCCGCCCACCCGCTGTCATCAGCGGCCGGCAGACCCGAGAACACCGGCGCCACCCCCGCACCCTTCACCTCCAGCGGATTACACGACACGACCCGCACGAACGGCACCCGGCTCCCGTCCTCCGTCACGGCCGTCACCAGCGCGGGGAACGCGATGACGTTGTCCTCCACGATCACATCCGGCCGCACCCGCCCGATGATCGCCCTCAGCTGCGGCTCGCAATACTTCACACCCTCGATCAGCGCGTCCCAGATCGGCCTGGTCACCGTCTCCAACTGCTCACGCGTACTCTTGCGATACTCCGGAGCCGTATCCCGGATGAAGTCCTTCCAGAACTGCCCCGCGTCCCGCACCTCCGCGTCCTGCTCCTC